>JBFWQN010000547.1:0-3798 GCA_050249405.1 Hyphomicrobiaceae bacterium
CCGTGATGATCACATCGGGCATGGTGTCGATGGCGCGCACGAAGGCTTCCGTGCCGGCCTGGCCGACGATGCACGCCGCCCCGTCGATCTCCTCGTCGGTGAGCGCCGGCATCGGGCCGATCGAGGCGACTTTGCCGGCTTTCGCCTGCCGCTTGACGAGATCGCGCGGCATCTCCGAGCGGATGGTCGCAAGGCGGAATTTCAGCCCTTCCTCCCGCGCGATCTCGCGCACGATCTCGAGCGTCTGGTCGAGGTGCGTGTCGCCCCCTGCCGTACCGGCCGTGCCGATGACCAGCGGCACCTTCATCTGCATGGCGCCGACCAGCACCATCTTGAGGTCGCGCTTGGTCGAGCGGCGCGCCGTCGCCAGCTTCCCGGAGCCGAGATAATAGGGCCCAGGATCGACCGAGCCCATGTCCGCCCCGATGAGATGCAGGTCGCGCTCGAGCCCGGCGCGGAACGCCTTCTCGATGATGCCGTAGCCGAGCTGCCCCGACGCCGACATGATGCGCAGCGGACCTTTCTCCGCTTTCCACTTCTCGATGATGCGCGCGAAATTCGTCTGCCGTTGAGATGCCATGGCTCAGATCTCCACGTCGATCATCGGCCGGTGCTGCTGCGCGCCGTAGACATCGGTATCGCCCGGGGAGCCGGCAATCACCCGCCTCGGCAGCACGATCTTGATGGCGTTGGCGGCCGGATAGGGGATCACCTCCGCCTCGGCGACGCCGTAGCGCTGCGCGATCACAGCGGGCTTCAGCGACGGCGCCGCCAGCGCCCGCGCATAGAGCTTCGGATCGTCGAACATCAGGTCGATGGTGACCTGCGTCGGTCCCGCATTCTTGGAGCGGATGACGCGCGCGGCTTCGCGTAGGCGCATGGGACGGCCCTCGGTCGGTGAGCGTTGCGGCCATGGTGGACGCGCGGGGGGCGAGGTGCAAGGGGCGGGGAGGTGGGGGTCGCGGTCTGCCCCGTGGCCCGAGCTTAGCAATCAGAGCGCGGAGGCGCCGGCCAGGGTTGACCCCATCTCTCTCGCGCCGATGGCGTCGCTCCACTATGATTTGGTGTCGTTACGCCAGGAGCACGCTCCATGCCCCGCTTCGTCGCCGTCTACACCATGAAGGCGGAAGATTTCGCTGCTTTCCGCGCGCGGCCCAAATCCGAGCGAGATGCCATCGACCAGGCCGGCCTGAAGGCATGGGAGGCGTGGGGCCAACGCAATGCAGACGCGATTGTCGCAAGCGACGTCATGGTTGGCCGGACCAGACGCGTCACCAAGACCGGCATCGTCGAGGCGCGGAACCAGATCGCCGGCTTCCTCATCGTCGAAGCTGCCGACATCTCTGCGGCCGCCGGCCTCTTCCGAGACCATCCGCACATCACCGTATTTCCCGGTGACGGCATCGACATCATGCCTGTTGTGTCTGATCCGCCAGAGGATACGCCGCCATGAAGCAAGCAACAGCCAGGACCACCGCCAACTGGCGCCGCATCTATGCCATGCCCGTGGCGAGCGTCTATCCGTCCTACATCGCCAAGGCGGAAAGGAAGGGTCGCACCCGGGCCGAGGTCGATGAGATCTTTCGTTGGCTCACCGGGTACAGCCAGAGTTCGCTCGAAGCCGAGCTTGCGAACAAGACCAGCTTCGAGGACCTCTTCGCGCGCGCTCCGAGGCTGAACCCGTCACGATCTTTGATCACGGGCGTCGTGTGCGGCGTCCGCGTGGAGGAGATCGAGGAGCCACTGATGCGTGAGATCCGTTATCTCGACAAGCTCATCGACGAGCTCGCCAAGGGCAAGGCGATGGCAAAGATCCTCCGCGGATAGCCGCGCCCCGGATGGGCTGCTCCCGGTGTGCAAGCCGACGCCTTTGCGGCCTCAGGCATCCCCCTGGGGTCTGACCCCAGTCCCCCCCGGCCCCGATTTCCTCACGGCCCCGTACCGGTAGCAGCCGGGAGCCTCAACTGCCCGGCCGCCGCCGCTTCATTCCCCTCCCTACCCCACCTTCGCCTTCAGCTCGTCGAGCTGAGCGCGGGCGCCGGCGATCATGCAGGACAGGTCCGAGGTCAGCATCACCATGTCGAAGCCGCGCTTGATGGCGCCGGCGGCGAAGGCGGCGCTCGCACAATGCATGACGGCCTTCTTGCCGTGCTTGTGAGCGGCGGCCAGAATCTTGTCGCAGGTTGCCATGTGCAGCGGATCGGGGTTGTCGCCGCGCGGCGGCAGGCCGAGCGCGAACGAGAGGTCGGCCGGGCCGATGTAGATGGCGTCGACGCCCGGCGTCGCGCAGATCGCGTCCAGGTTCTCGATGCCTTCCTTGGTCTCGATCATGGCCATCAGCACGATCTCGTCGTTGGCCTTGGCCTGATAGTCGGCGCCGCCGTAGTGGATGGCGCGCACAGGACCGGACGAGCGCATGCCGACCGGCGGATACCGGCATGCAGACACGGCCTTGGCGGCCTCCTCGGCATTGTTCACCAGCGGCACGATGATGGCGTAGGCACCGAGATCCAGCGCCTTCATGATCGCCGCCGGCTCGTTCCAGGCGACGCGCACCACCGGCACCGTGTCGGTCTGCGAGATGGCCTGCAGCAGCGGCCCCACGTCCTTCATCTCCGACGTGCCGTGCTGGAGGTCGACGCACAGCGCGTCGAAGCCCTGGCGCGCCATCACCTCGGCCGAGAAGCCGTGCGAGATGGAGATCCACCCGAGCGTCAGCTTCTTGCCGTCGCGCCACATCTGCTTGATCTTGTTCGGCCGCATCCGTCGTTCCTCGTCCTCGGCCGGACATCCGGCCATTGCGCACATATCCACATCCTCGCGCGACCGGACGGATCGGGCAAGGCGCGCGACGAGGACGGCCCATCAGCTGCCGTCGATCTCCTTGACGGCCGTCTCGACGTCGGCGCTCGTCAGCGTCCAGTCGTTGTCGAGGTTGGCGATCACCTTGCGCATGAAGCGCTCGGAAAGGCCGATGGCGCGCGTCTTCTCGCCGAGGTGGTCGTAGAGGATGGCGAGGGCGAGCTGCTGCGGGCTCTCGCCCTCGTAGGTCCACTCGAAGCCCCAGCTCGTGAACTTCGCGACCTCGTAGTGCTCGGGGAGCGGCTTGCCGTCCACGGTGACGATGAGCCCGTCGAACGCGCGCTTGCCCTCGTAGACCTTCATGCTCCACACCCTCCCCGGCTCCCGCCGGCCGATCCAGCTGATATATCAGGGCAGGCTAAGCGGAATACGGCCGCAGCGCCAGAGCAAGGACGGATTTGCCGCCGGCCGCAGACATCGTCGCGGGTCCCCAGGACTGAGCCGGCAGCGCTCAGTCGTACTGGCTCGGCGGCATGGCGAGCCCGTAGTGCTCGCGCAGTGTCGATCCGGCATACTCCCGGCGGAACAGCCCCCGCTTCTGCAGGATAGGCAGCACCTCGGCGACGAAGACGTCGAGCATCCACGGCAGCACCGGCGGCATCAGGTTGAAGCCGTCGGCGGCACCATCCTGGAACCAATCCTCGATGAGGTCCGCAACCTGCTCCGGCGTGCCGGCGAAGATGTAGTGTCCGCGCGCACCGGCGAGGTAAGCCAGCAGCTGGCGCAGCGTCGGGCGGTCGCGGCGCACGAGCCCGACGATCACCTCGGTTCGGCTGCGTGCGGCCTCGACCGTCGACGGGTCGGGGAAGTCCTCCGGTGACAGCGGCTTGTCGAGCGGCAGGTGCGAGAAGTCGTGGCCTCCGAAACGCCCCGACAGCCGCTTGCGGCCGACCTCTGGGTCCGTCAGATCGTCGAGCTCGCGCCGGAGGCGCTGCG
>JBFWQN010000548.1:0-3763 GCA_050249405.1 Hyphomicrobiaceae bacterium
GAACGAGACGTTCCGGGCGGGCATCGGCGTGATCGGCGACAACGTCATGGCAGCCGTCGACAGCGCCATGACGGCGGAGCCGGACTATCTCGTGATGGGCATCTCGGCGCTGTCGTTCTTCGGGGGTGCAAAAGGCGCCGACGCTTTCGTGGCGGCATTCGAGCTGCGGTCCGACCGGCGGGTGACGGTCGGCAGCCACGCCATGACGGCGGCGCTTCAAGCCTACGGCAACTTGCGGCGCCTGGGGTTGCTCACGCCCTACTGGCCGGTCATGAACACGGAGGTGAAGCGCTATCTCGGCGACATGGGGTTCGAGGTGGTGCGCGACGTCGCGCTCGAGTGCCGGTCATGGGTCGGCATCGCGCACGTGACGACCGAGCAGTGCCGTAACGCGCTGCGGCACCTCGACGGCGACGACGTGGACGCGCTGGTCCAGGTCGGGACCAACCTTTCGATGGTGCGGCTCGCGGCAGCGGCGGAGCTCTGGCTCGGCAAGCCCGTGATCGCCATCAACACGGCCACATACTGGCATGCGTTGAGGGCCAACGGCATCTCGGAGCAAGTATCGGGCTTCGGCCAATTGCTCGAGCGACACTGATACGAGCCGGCGGCACGACGCGCGGGCCGCTATCTGCTTCCCGGCACGAACGAGGGGCTCGGGCGTCGCGGCAGCGGGGGCTCGTCCGACGCGCGCGGCGCCACCGGCGCCGGGGGGCCGGGCTGCCGGGTGAGCGGACGCGTCCCCGCAAGATCCGCGGCCGTCGTTGACGCCGGCAACGGCTTCATCGGTTGCGAAAGGCGCGGATCGAGCACCGGCTCCGGGCGGGGCCACGGCATCTCGTCGGCGCGACCCGGTTTCGGGGGCAGGCTTTCGCCGCGCTGCAGGACGCGCGCCAGCGGGGTCGAGGCGTCGATGCCGCCGCGGCGGCGCTCGCCCGAGGCTTCTGCAAGAGGCGTCACCGACGAGACCACCGTCAGCCCCCCCAGGATCTCCGTCATCAGCGGATCGCCGATCTGGCTCGCCTTGTCGGCGGATTCGCGGCGCGTGATCAGCGAGACCACCTGGGCGGGAATGGCCGGTCGCAGGATCTCGAGCGTAACGCTCTCCTCGCGGCCTTTCTCGCCGAGGCTGCGCAACGTGATGCGGCTCGTCTCCGCCCTGATGCCACCCTCGTCCCCGACCGACTGAGCAGACTTTCCGGCGCTCTGGCGGAAACCGCCGCCTCCAGCAGCGGCCTCGGGCCGCGTGCCGGCGCCGAGCGGGGCGAGCTTCACCGTCGGTGGCGGGCGGACCCGCGCCTGCTCCGGCTCGCTGCCGGCCAGCGGGATCGTACGCTCGTCCCAGGCCTGCGATGCAGCGCGCTTGAGCTCGCGCTCCACAAAATAGGCAAGCTTGCGGTAGCCTGCGGCCGTAAAATGCACGCCATCGGAATCGCGCAGGAGACGCATCTTGCCGGCCAGGTCGGGTCCGTAGGGATTGAAGCTCTTGTCTGCGTCGGCAAAGCTTCCATAGATGTCGATGAACCGCACGCCATTGGCGAGCGCGCGGCTGCGAAACACCTCGTTCATGACCTCCACGTCGTCGTTCACGTCCTGGCGGCGCATGATGGGAAGCGCCAGCCAGAACACGCCAATATTGCGCTTGCGGAAGGCTCGCATCACGAGATCGGCGCGGCGGGCGTACTCCTCTTTCCATTCGTCGCTGCCGACGCCGAAACGACGGTTGTTGAGACGGACGGCGAGCCGGTCGCCCGCCCCGAGCATCAAGACGACGATGTGCGGCGCGCCCGTCGCGAGCGATACCTCGATGGCTTTGGTCTCCTGGTCCAGATCGGCCTTGAGGAGACCGCTCAACCACCGGATCTTCTTGTCGATTGCCAGCCGAGGCTCGTCGCCCGCCTGCTCGACCAAGCCTTCCAGCAGTCCGTCGGCCATCTGATCGCCCCATACCTGGACGCGATAGCGGTCATTCTCCGGGAATGGATCGAGGAGACTCGCGCCATCGGGCGCCTGGGCGCGTGAAGGCACGGTCGCAAACAGCAGACCCGCGAGCAACGCGAGCAGATAGGCGAGCGCGGTCGGCAGCGGTGCCTCCCTGTCAGGCTGTTGCACGCGGACCGTGAACCGGCCCGCACTTTCCTGTATTCGCTCTGCCGGCACAAGACGCGTTGCGTCGCTGGCCAATGCACATGTGCACGCCCGCCAATGACCCCGCGCCGGCTACTGTGCGGCTGCGGCCCGCATGCGCTCGAGCAGACGCGTCCCCGCCCAGCCGTCGGCAGCGGAGCCCTGCCTCGCCTGCCACAGGCCAAGGGCCGAGCGCGAGGCATCGCCGAGAATGCCATCCACCTTGCCAACGTCGTGGCCGGCGGCCAGCAGCCGCTCCTGAACCTCGCGGCGACCGGCGAGATCGAGCGGGGGATCGTGAGTAGGCCACAGTGCAGCGAGCCCCGGCCGCCCGGCGAGCCGGTCGGCGAGGTGACCAACGGCAAGCGCATAAAGCGAGGCGTTGTTGTACCGGAGGATCGCCTGGAAGTTGGGCGCCGCCAGGAACGCCGGGCCGTGCATGCCGGCGGGCAAAAGGATCGACGCGGCGGCCAGGCCCGGTGGCCATTGCGTGCCCGCCGCAGGCACGACGCCGAGGGCCTCCCAGCCGGCGACCGGATGCACGACACGGGCGACCGCCATCCGGTAGTCGAAGCCAGCCGGCAGAACCGCCTCGGCACCCCACGGCTCGCCGGACCGCCAGCCCGAGCTGGCCAAGTAGGCGGCGGTGGAGGCGAGGGCGTCCGGAATGGATCGCCAAAGCTCGCGCCGGCCGTCGCCATCGAAATCCACGGCGTGTGCGAGGAATGTGGTCGGCATGAACTGGGTGTGGCCCATAGCCCCAGCCCACGAGCCGGTCAGCTCGTCGCGCGGCACGCCGGTCTCGTCGAGGATGCGCAAGGCGGCGACCAGCTCCTTCCGCCAGAAGCCGGGGCGACGGTTGTCCGCCATTGCGAGGGTCGCCAGGGAGCGGACCACGGGCCGCGTGCCCGAAATGGTGCCGTAGCTCGATTCGACGCCCCAGATGGCGACCACGATGTGCCGGTCGACACCATAGCGGCGCTCGATGGCGCCGAGCGTGGCGGCATGCACGGCGAGCATGCGGCGACCCTCGGCGATGCGAGTCTCCGATACGAGGCGCCCCATGTAGTCCCAGGGTGCCATCACATGCTCCGGCTGGCGCTCGAGCAGCACATGCAGACTGGGATCGGGGGATAGCCCGGCGAAGGCTCTTTCGAGCGTGGCGGAAGTGACGCCGGCAGCGCGAGCCTCGGCCCTGACGTCATCAAGCATCGCCGCCAGCCCCGGCTCGAGCGTCTCGCCGCCAGGTGTCGCATCGCGCAGCGTGGCCGACACGAGAGAGGCAGCAACCGGCTCGGCGTGCGCCTGCAGCGGAACGAGCGCCACGGCCAGCGTCATCGCCGACGCGGCAGCCCACCCGAGCGGCCGCTCGATCACCATCGCTGCGAGACCGCGAGCCGTCGCCATCATCGCGATGCACTCCGGCGCATGGCAGCCAGCAGATCGGCACTCGGCCAGCAATCGACGCGGAGGCCGGCCTTGCGCTGGTAGAGGCCGATCTTGAGGCGCGTCTCGGAGCCGATGCGTCCGTCGATCTTCTCGATCGCGTAGCCATTTGCATGGAGGCGCGTCTGCACCTCGCGGATGCCGGCGGGCTCCAGCTGGCGGATGGCCGCCCACGGTGTCACGAAGCCTT
>JBFWQN010000549.1:0-3747 GCA_050249405.1 Hyphomicrobiaceae bacterium
GGCCTGCTTGATGTTGCCCTCGAGAAAGTGGGCCTCGGCGATGGCGAGATCGGCCTCGGCTACGCGATTCTGCTTGGCGAGCCCCGACGCGAGCAGGCGGTAACCCTGCGGGTTCTTGTCGATGATGAGCGATTTCCTGGCGAGCGCAATGGTCTCCTCGACGCTTCTCGGATCGCTCTCACCATCGAGGGCCTGAGCGAGGCGCACGGCGATGAGCGGCGCGTCGCCCGCGAGCTTCAGCGCGGCGCGCAGCGGCGCGATGGCGTCCTGCGATCGGCCCGAGCGCATCAGGAAGTCGGCCTTCAGCTCGTGGAAATAGGCGTTCTGCGGCTGCTCCTTGATCAGCTTCTCGACCTCGGGCAGGCCGGCCTCGATGCCGCGGCCGAAGAAGGTCGCGATGGTGCGGGCGTAGCGGGCGGGCAGCGACTGGTCGGCCTGCCGGTAGCGGTTCATCACGATCTGCGGCCGCTCGAGGTAGCCGGCGAGCTTGGCCCGCATCAGGTCGTGCCGGAGCTGCAGCTGCGGGGAATCCTTCTGATTGACATAGGGGCTCGCCGCCACCTTCTCGCGCAGCTGGGCGAGGCGGTTGGCCGCGACGGGATGGCTCCTTGCGAAGGCATCCTGCGTGGCGCCCGAGGCGGAGATGTACTCCTGCTGGGCGAAGCGCTCGAACGTCGCGAGCATGCCCTGCCCGGACTGCTTGGTCGCATCGAGGAAGCGCAGACCGGCCTGGTCCGCGGCCGACTCCTGCGCGCGCCGGTCGGACAGCAGCGAGTTGATGAGGAGCTGATCGCCGCCGACGAGCACGCCGGTGCCCGCGCCCGAGACGCCGCCGCCGCCGCCCGCCACCATCATGCCGATGCCGAGCAGCTTGATGAGCAGGCTCTTGGTCTGGTCGCGCGCGATGCGGTCGCGGAGCTGGGCGAGATGGCCGCCGACGATATGCCCCGTCTCGTGGGCGATCACGCCGATCACCTGATTGGGCGTGTCGGCCTGCATCAGCGCGCCGGTGTGCATGAAGACATTCTGGCCATCGAGCACGAAGGCATTGAACGATTCGTGCTTCACGATGCGCATCGAGATGTTCTGGCTGCCGAGCCCGGCCGCCTTGAAGACCGGCCGGGAGTAGTCGGCGAGCAGCTTCTCGATCTCGGTGTCGCGGATGAAGCTCAGGTACTGGGCATGTGCGGCCACTGGCGCGGCGGCGACAGCGACCGCCACGGCCGTGAGCAGCGCGCTGGCCCTGCGCTTTGCGGCGCGAAAGCCGGCCTCGACCGTGCCGCTTCGATGAGCCGTCGTCGGTGTCATTCCCGATCTCCTGGCCACAGCTTGCCTTGCACGCGGCGGACCGTAGTTGCGTGGCCCGCATTAATCAATGTGGCCCCGACCGCGCTGGCGGACCTGCGGGCGACCGCCCGGCTGGCTCCTCGCGAGCGGCCCGACTATAACGCCGACGCAGACGACTCGCCGTGCCCCGCCACCGCTGCGCACATGAGTGCGCCTCATGGCGAATTGAGGGCGGCGACAGAACGGCCAGGGAGAGAGCATGGCGAGCGACGGAACGGCGGCGGCAACGGCGCTGCTGCGGGAGCTGCCGGCGCGCAGCGCCATCGACCCGTTCATCGTGATGGACGTCATGCGACAGGCGGCGGCCGCCGAGGCGGCGGGCCGCAACATCGTGCACATGGAGGTCGGCCAGCCGGCGACGGCGGCGCCCCGGGCGGCGCGCGAGGCGGTCAAGCGCGCGCTGGATGGCGACAACCTCGGCTATACGCTGGCCCTCGGGATGGATGCGCTGCGCGAGCGGATCGCGCGCCTCTATCTCGACTGGTACGGCGTGGCGGTGTCGCCCGAGCGGGTAGTCGTGACCAGCGGCTCGTCGGGCGCCTTCGTGCTGGCGTTCGTCGCGCTCTTCGGGTTGGGCGACAAGGTGGCGTTGCCGGCGCCGGGCTATCCTTGCTACCGGCATATCCTGACGGCCCTCGGTGCCTCGCCCGTCTCGCTCGAGACCGGCCCCGAAACGCGCTGGATGCCGACCGCGGCCCAGATCGAGGCGGCGGCCGATGCCCAGTCCCTTGCTGGTCTTCTGCTGGCAAGCCCTAACAATCCGACCGGCACCATGCTCGAGCCCGCGCGCCTCGCCGAGATCGCGGCCGTCGCGCGCCGGCGCGGCCTGTGGCTCGTCTCGGACGAGATTTATCACGGTCTCACGTGGGGGCTGCCGCAGGCGACGGCGCTGCAATTCTCGGATGACGTTGTCGTCATCAACAGCTTCTCCAAATACTTCTCGATGACCGGCTGGCGAGTCGGCTGGATGGTGGTGCCGCAAGGCCTCGTGCGCACGGTGGAGAGGCTGGCGCAGAACCTCTACATCTCGCCACCCGCCGTGAGCCAGGTGGCCGCGCTCGGTGCCTTCGACGGCCTCGATGAGCTGGAGGCCAACAAGCGCGTCTATGCTGCGAACCGCGAGCTGCTGCTCGCCGAGCTGCCGAAGGCAGGGCTGACCGATATCGTGCCGGCGGACGGCGCCTTCTATCTCTACGCCGACGTATCGCGCTTCACGGGCGACAGCCTCGCCTTTGCCGGGCAGATGCTCGCCGAGGCAGGCGTCGCGGCGACTCCCGGCGTCGATTTCGATGCTGCCCGCGGCCGCCGCTTCGTCCGGTTCTCCTACGCCGGCTCCACCGAGCAGATGGGCGAGGCCGCGCGCCGCTTGCAGAAATGGGGGCGGTTGCAAGGTTGATCCGGATTCCGACAAGGCGGAAGCTGGCCGGCGCAGGCGCCACGTAGGACCGAAACCAGGAGTGCCCGCCCATGCCGCAGGCCAAGCAGATCCGGCTCAACGCCTTCGACATGAACTGCGTCGGTCACATCCAGCACGGCCTGTGGCGCCACCCGCGCGACCAGTCCCACCGCTATACCGATCTCGACTACTGGATGGACATCGCGCGCACGCTCGAGCGCGGGCTGTTCGATGGCATCTTCCTCGCCGACATCCTGGGCGTCTACGACGTCTATCGCGGCGGGCCCGAGACGGCGATCCGCGAAGGTGCCCAGATCCCGGTCAACGATCCCGTGATGCTGGTGCCGGCCATGGCGACGGTAACGAGGCACCTGGGCTTCGGCGTCACCTGCAATCTCACCTACGAGGCGCCGTTCACGTTCGCCCGGCGCATGTCGACGCTCGATCACCTCACCAAGGGGCGCATCGGCTGGAATATCGTCACGGGGTATCTCGACAGTGCGGCACGCGGCATGGGCGATAGCCGCATGATCGGCCACGACGACCGCTACGACCTCGCCGATGAGTACATGGAGGCCGTGTACCGGCTGTGGGAGGGAAGCTGGCGGGACGACGCGGTGCAGCCCGACAGGAGCGGCCCCTATGCCGATCCGGCGAAAGTGCGCCGCGTGCGCCACGAGGGCCGCCGTTTCAAGGTCGACGCCATTCATCTCGCGGAGCCGTCGCCGCAACGCACGCCCGTGCTCTATCAGGCGGGCGCCTCGGTGCGCGGCCGCCAATTCGCGGCGCGCCACGCCGAGTGCGTGTTCCTTGCCGAGCAGTCGCCCGCGAGCCTCGCGGCGACGGTGGCCGATATCCGCGCCCAGGCGGCGGCGCTGGGCCGCGACCCGCAGGATGTGCTGATGTTTCAGCTGGCTACCGTCGTCGTGGGGCGCACGGAGAAGGAGGCGCGCGACAAGCTCGAGGATTATCGCCGCTATTCGAGCGTCGAGGGCGCGATCCTG
>JBFWQN010000550.1:0-3745 GCA_050249405.1 Hyphomicrobiaceae bacterium
GTGCAAACGCTTCGAGAAAGTCGGGGCCATATCCGCTGGCTGCCCGCTTCTCCGCATCTTCCGCCCGCAACCGCGCCATTTGCGCCCTCCCGACTTTGGTCGTCAGGCTTTTAGCGCCCAAGCGTTGTCGGCGTCGACCAGCAGCGTGACAGTGTCCCCGACCGCGGCGGCGCGCGTGGAGGCGCATTCGACGTTGAACCTGAGGCCCGTCGTCTCGACGGTGAGCGACCGGCGCGGGCCGCGAAACACGCCGTCGACGACCCTGCCGGGCCAAGTGAGATGGCCGTTGGTTGCCGGCGCGTTGGCCGCAGCGAGCGTGACATCCTCGGGTCGCACCATCACCGACACGGCCTCGCCCGGTTGGAAGGCCTGACCGGCGCGGCAATGGCCGCCATCGATGGTCACGAGCCAGTCGCCATCGTCGGCCGGACGGCAGGCAGCGACGGTCGCTGCGATGAAGTTCGGCGTGCCGAAGAAGGCCGCGACCTCGCGGCTGGCCGGCCGGCGATAGACGGTTTCGGGCGCGCCGGCCTGCAGGATGCGGCCACGCTGCATGACCACGACGCGGTCGGACAGCGCCATCGCCTCCTCCTGGTCGTGGGTGACGTAGAGCGTCGTGATCTTGAGGCGGCGCTGCAGGGCGCGGAACTCATCGCCCATCTGGGCGCGCAGGCGGGCGTCGAGGTTGCTGAGCGGCTCGTCGAGCAGCAGCACCTCGGGCTCGAACACCAGCGCGCGGGCGATCGCCACGCGCTGCTGCTGGCCGCCCGACAGGGCCGGGGCCGGCCGGTCGGCGAAGCGCTCCATCTCGACCAGGTGCAGCGCCGCCATGACGCGCTCCCTGATCTCGGGCTTGGCGACGTGGCGCACGCTCAAGGGATAGGCGACGTTGTCGAACACCGTCATGTGCGGCCAGATCGCGTAGGACTGGAACACCATGCCGAGCTTGCGCAGGTCGGGCGGCACGAACAGGCCGGCCGGCGCATCGCTCACGACGCGGCCGCCGATCACGATCGACCCGGTGTCGTTGCGCTCCAGTCCCGCCACCATGCGCAAGGTCGTGGTCTTGCCGCAGCCCGATGGGCCCAGCAGGGTGACGAACTCGCCGTGCTCGATCGACAGATCGATGCCGTCGACCGCCTTCACCTCGGCGAAATGCCGGCCGACCTCGTGCAGGGAGACGCTCGGCATCCGATGCTACTTGTAGATCTGCTTGGCGAGCGCGAGCATGGCGTCCTGCCGCTCGGGCGTGGTGGTGCCCATTGCCTTGGTTGCCAGCAGTACGCGGATCTCCTCCAGAGTCTTCTCGACCACGCCCTTGACCACGGGCGCGTAGCCCGCGTTGGCGAAGACGAGCTGGGACTCGGGCTCGAGATAGTGGTTCATGAACACGCGCGCGGCATTGGGATGCGGGGCCCCCTTCAGCATCGTGAGATCGAAGCGCACGTACGGGCGCCCTTCGGCCGGCACGATCGGCTTGATCGGCAGGGTTTTCAGGTTGTTGTAGTTCTGCAACGAGAAGGGCAGGTAGAGCGGGAATTCGCCGCGCGCCACGCGCCGCTCGCTGTTGGCGAGGTCACGCGAGAACACCGGCTTCTGCGCGGCGAGCTTCTCGTGGAACTCCTTGCCGAAAGTGTCGTACATGACCACGAAGAACACCGCACCGCCGCCGAGCGCGCGGTAGTCGTCGGACAGGATCTTGCCCGCCCATTTGGGATCGAGGATGTCCTTCCAGCTCTTGGGCTCGTCGCCAGGCTTCACCAGGTTGCGGTTGACCATCAGGGAGTAGCTGATGACCTCGCAGGGAATGCGGATGTCGTCGGCCTCGAAGGGCGGCACGATGTTCTTGATGTTGGGCACCGGGCCGTGCGGCTGGAAGTTGCCGTCGCGGTTCATCAGCCAGGTCGTCGTGCTGCCGTTGTGATGGATGTCGCCCAGGAAGCGGCCGGCCGACTGCTCGACACGCACGCGCTCGCGCACCTCGCTGGCGCGCGCCTCTAGAAGCTCGATGGGGATGCCGTACTTCTGCTCGAAGGACTTGAAAACGGCCTTGTGAAAGACCGAGCCGATCGAGGCGGTGTAGATGACGAGCTTGCCTTCCTTCTTGGCTGCCTCGACCGTCTTGGCCCAGTCGTCCTGTGCCCAGGCCGGGTCGACGAGAGTGCTGCTTGCCAGGAGTCCGAGAACGCTTCTCCTCAACATGGTCCCATCCCTTCCCATTTCAAAGTGTGCTGATGCGCTTCTTGATGACCTTGATCTGGACCCAGCGGAACACCAGGACCAGCACCAGCATGACCAGCCCGATGACGCTCACTTCCTCGGGCTTGCCGCCGACCCACATCTTGAGCATGACCACCGACAGCACCTCGGTGCCGGGCGCGTAGAGCAGGATCGAGGCGCTGAGCTCGCGCATGATGCCGAAGAAGATCAGCACCCAGCCGACGGCGAAGGCGGGCCAGGCCAGCGCGATCAGGATACGGCCCAGGGTCTGCCACCAGCCGGCGCCGTGCACGCGGCTGCATTCCTCGATGTCGTTGGCGATCTGCTGGTAGGCGGCCGACGTCACGCGCACCGCGACGGGCGTGCCGAGCGCGATATAGGCCAGCAGCAACGCCCACAGCGTACCGTAGATCGGGATGCCGTGCGGCAGGATGGCGAAGCCCCACAGGAAGCCGATGCCCAACACCATGCCGGGCATCATCCAGGGCAGCCAGGCCAGAAGGTCGATCAGGCGGCGGCCGCGCCAGCGTGTGCGGGTGGTGACGTAGGCCACGATGCCGCCCAGGGTCATGGTCGCGGTGGCGCCGGCGACACCCAGAAGCATGGTGTTGCCGAAGGCGCGCCAGAAGCCCGAGTTCTCCCAGACGCTGCGATAGTGGTCGAGGGTCAGCATGTCGGCTTCGTAGAAGCCGAAGAACTTGAAGAACGAACTGAGCAGGAGCTGGCCGATTGGCAGCGCTACCGTGAGGGCGAAGAACAGGATGCAGATGCCGAAGGTAACCCAGCGCAGCCGGCCGAGCCGGGTGATGTTGGGCGAATAGCCCTTGCCGGTGACGGTGGTGAAGCTGCGGCCGCGTAGCAGGCGGCTCTGCAGCACCAGCAGCAGGAACATCAGGGCGAGGGCGGCGAAGGAGAGCGCCGTGGCCGACTGGTAGTCGGGCTGGGCGCGCTGGGTGATCGAGTTGTAGATCGTCGTGGTGATCACCTCGATGCCCACGGGCACGCCGAAGAACACCGCAGATTCGAAGGATTCGACGCCGCGGATGAAGCTCAGGATGAAGGCGCTGGTGGTGACCGGCAGCATCAGCGCCAAGGTGACGCGCCAGAAGGTCTGCCAGCGCGTGGCGCCCGACATGCGGCTCGATTCCTCGAGCGCCGGATCCATGGCGCGGAAGGCGTCGACGACGAACAGGAAGATGAACGGCGTCGAATACTGCATCATGTGCCAGATGACGCCGCCGTAGGAGTAGACGTTGACCAACGTGGTGTCGCTGCCCGTGAGCCAGCGCCACACGAGGTTGATGGTGCCGACCTGAGCGTTGCCCAGCATAGCCCAGGCGGTCGCCGTCAGGATCGGTGGGATGAAGAAGGGCAGCGTTATCAGCACTTCCAGCACGCCGCGGCCCGGCGTGTCGGTGCGCGCCACGATCCAGGCCAGCAGCACGGCCAGTGCCAGGGCGAGCACGGTCTTCACCAGCGAGATGCCGACGGTGTTGGCTAGCACGACCAGGTTCTCCGTCGTGGC
>JBFWQN010000551.1:0-3728 GCA_050249405.1 Hyphomicrobiaceae bacterium
TCGCCCCTCTCGTCAGTCTCTGGCCCACGACGAGCCCCAGGACGACGACATTCCGTTCGATCTTCCCGAGGCGCCGCGCTCAGCTCGCGCGGCCGAGCCAGCTCCGCCACCCCCGCCGCGCCGCTCGATCTCTGAGCGCGCCCTCGCCGCGAGCCCGCCCGCCGCAGCCTACCTCGAAGGCTTGAACCCAGAGCAGCGCGCCGCCGTGGAGTCGCTCGACGGGGCCGTGCTGGTGCTCGCCGGCGCCGGCACCGGCAAGACGCGCGTGCTCACCACCCGCATCGCGCACATCCTGGCCACTGGCCGGGCATGGCCGTCGCAGGTGCTCGCGGTCACCTTCACCAACAAGGCCGCGCGCGAGATGAAGGAGCGCATCGGCCACCTCGTCGGCGGCGCCGTGGAGGGGATGCCGTGGCTCGGCACGTTCCACTCGATCGGCGTCAAGATCTTGCGCCGGCACCACGAGCTGGTGGGTCTCAAGTCGGGCTTCACCATCCTCGACATGGACGACCAGAACCGGCTCCTGAAGCAGGTCATCGAGGCCGAGGGGCTCGACAAGGACCGCTGGCCCTCGCGGCAGCTCGCCTCGCTGATCGACGGCTGGAAGAATCGCGGCCTCACCCCCGGCAAGGTGCCGAAGGGCGAGAGCTCCGCTTTCGCCAACGGCAAGGGCGCCAAGCTCTATGCCGACTACCAGCAGCGCCTGAAAGACCTCAACGCCTGTGACTTCGGCGACCTGCTGCTCGAGTGCATTCGCCTTTTCACCGAGAACCCGGACATTCTCGCCGACTACCACCGCCGCTTCCGCTTCCTGTTGGTCGACGAGTACCAGGACACCAACGTCGCGCAGTACTTGTGGCTGCGGCTGCTCGCGCAGGGCGTGCCGAACGTGTGTTGTGTCGGCGACGAGGATCAGTCGATCTACGGGTGGCGCGGTGCCGAGGTCGACAACATTTTGAGGTTCGAGAAGGACTTCCCCGGCGCCACCGTTGTGCGGCTCGAGCGCAACTATCGCTCCACCGGGCACATCCTCGGCGCGGCGGCCGGCGTCATCGCGCACAACAAGAGCCGCCTCGGCAAGACGCTCTTCACCGACGGCGACAAAGGTGAGCCGCCGACCGTCACGGGTGTTTGGGACGACGAGGAGGAGGCGCGCAGCATCGGCGAGACGATCGAGAGGCTGCGCAAGGGCGGGCATAAGCTCAATCAGATGGCGATCCTGGTGCGCGGCTCGGCGCAGATGCGCGCCTTCGAGGACCGCTTCATCACCATGGGACTGCCCTACCGGGTCATCGGCGGCCCGCGGTTCTACGAGCGACAGGAGATCCGCGACGCGGTCGCCTATCTCGAGATCACCGCCAATCCGGCCAACGACCTGAAATTCGAGCGCATCGTCAACGTGCCCAAGCGCGGCCTCGGCGACACCTCCATCAAGCGCGTGCACGATCTGGCCCGCGCCCGCGGCATGCCGATGTATCAGGCCGCCCGCGAGATCGTGGAGACCGAGGAGATCGGCGCCAAGGCGCGCAGCTCCCTAGCCGGCCTGCTCCGCATGTTCGAGCGCTGGCGCGGCCTGATCGACAGCACCAGGCACACCGAGCTGGCCGAGCTCATTCTCGACGAGTCGGGCTACACGGCCATGTGGCAGGCCGACAAGAGCCCCCAGGCCCAGTCGCGGCTCGAGAACCTGAAAGAGCTGGTCCGCTTCATGCACCAGTTCGAGAGCCTCGCCGGCTTTCTCGAGCACGTCTCGCTGGTGGCCGACGTCGAGCAGGCCGACGACGGCGATCGCGTCTCCGTGATGACGCTGCATGCCGCCAAGGGCCTCGAGTTCGATACCGTTTTCCTGCCCGGCTGGGAGGAGGGGCTGTTCCCGCATCAGCGCTCGCTCGACGAAAGCGGCCTCGCCGGCCTCGAGGAGGAGCGACGCCTCGCCTACGTCGGCATCACGCGAGCCAGGAAGCGGGCCCACATCTCGTTCGCCCAGAACAGGCGGCTGCGCGGACTCTACCAGTCGGCGGTCGCCTCCCGTTTCATCGACGAGCTGCCCGAGAGCCACGTCGAGGTCGTCGAGGCGAAGAGTCCGTTCGGCGGCGCCTACTCCGGCTTCAATCGCGCAAGCCCCTACGGCCAGAGCCGCTTCGACGAGGGGCCGGGCAATTTCCGATCGAGCTACGACACGCCGGGCTGGCAGCGCGCCAAGCAGCAGTGGAGCGGCGGCAACGCCGGGGGCGGCGCAAGTGGCGGCGCCAAGTTCCACCGCAGCGCCGCCCCGCGGGGTCCCATGAACATCGAGGGCAAGCTGATCGCAGCCTCGTCGGCCGAGCCCCGCTATGGTCGCGGCGACCGCGTCGCACACCAGAAATTCGGCGCCGGCACCGTGGTCGAGGTCGACGGGGAGAAGCTGACCATCGAGTTCGATTCGGGCGACCGGAAACGCGTCGTCGCGAGCTTCGTCGAGCGAGCCTAGGCCTCGCCGAGGCGATCTGTGCGCCGCCGTTGCGGCCGCCCGCCGGGCGTCGCATCATGCCCTCCAACGACAGACGGAGGACATCCATGGCAGGCATGCTCGAAGGCAAGACGGCGCTGATCTCCGGCGCGGCACGCGGCATCGGTCGCGCGACGGCGGTGCTGTTCGCCAAGGAAGGCGCGCGCGTCGCCGTCGCCGACTTCAATGGCGAGGGCGCCCAGGAGACGGTGGACATCATCAACAAGGCGGGCGGTCAGGCCATCTCGATCAAGGTCGAGGTGACGAGCGCTGCCGATGTCAATGCCATGGTCGCACGCACGGTCGACGCCTTCGGAAGGCTCGATTGCGCGTTCAACAATGCCGGCATCTCCGGCTACCAGATCAATGCCGCAGGCAAGAAGACCGCCGACTGGCCCGAGGAAGCCTTTGACCGCATGATCGCGGTGAACCTGAAGGGCGTCTGGCTCGCCATGCGGGCCGAGATCGAGGTGATGCTGAAGCAGGGCGGCGGCGCCATCGTCAACACGGCCTCGATCGCGGGGCTGGTCGGCCTGCCCACCTCGTCGGCCTATGTCGCGGCCAAGCACGGCGTCATCGGCCTCACCAAGACCGCCGCCATCGAGTACGCGACGCAGAGCGTGCGCGTGAACTCGGTCTGCCCAGGCTACATCGAGACCGACATGACGAAGGACGCCATGGCACGCCGTGGCGAGGACATCCTGCGCGCGACCGCCATGCGCCGCATGGGCAATGCCCAGGAGATCGCCGAGATGGTGTGCTGGCTCTGCTCCGACCGGGCGAGCTACGTCACGGGTGCCAACTACAACGTCGACGGCGGCTACGTGGCGGCGTAGCTGCGCCGCGCGCGCGACCGCATCCGCACTCGCCTCGCGGGAGGGCCCAGTCATCCGGTCCTCCCGATTACGGTTTCAGCCCCGCCGCCTCTGCGGCAGGTCGACCGGCAGGTACTCCACGACCGACCGCTGCACCGGCTGCGGATAAAGCTTCATGAGGTCCAGCACCTCCCTCGGCATGCCGAGCCGCACGGGAAGCCCCAGCTCTTTCGCCTCATCGCAGGTCAGCGCGTAATCGTGCGTCCAATGCCCACCCGCCAGCTTCTCGGCGAGCGCCTCGGCCTTGGCCTGATCCATCTGCGGTGTCATCAGCTCGATGGCGCCGCGCTTCACCTGGGCGAGCGCCTTCTCCGAGACGTCGGCGAGCACGATCGTCAGATCGAACACATGCTCGATGGGTTTCA
>JBFWQN010000552.1:0-3716 GCA_050249405.1 Hyphomicrobiaceae bacterium
GCCGCACACCATCGCCTCCGTCGGCAACCTCGCGACCGAGGACATCGTGCACATGCTGAACGAGATGGGTGTCGCGACCGGCATCGAGACGGCCACCATCGCCGCCGCCGCACGCGACTGCGCCAAGCTGCTCGGCATCGAGGCGGGCAGCCACACGGCGCACGTCGGCACCCGCGCCGACGTCATGGAAGGCGCCCGGCGCGCGCC
This sequence comes from Hyphomicrobiaceae bacterium, assembly GCA_050249405.1. Lineage (GTDB taxonomy): Bacteria > Pseudomonadota > Alphaproteobacteria > Rhizobiales > Hyphomicrobiaceae. The sequence goes on from JBFWQN010000552.1 coordinate 208, forward strand.
GCGCGAGCATCCGGCCTAAGGGCTCGGGTGCTGCACGGGCGACCGGACGCAGTTGGGCAGATGCCCGAAATGTGGAAGCCTGCGGCCGTCCGGCGCCAACGTCCGACGTCTGCCATCGATCATGCCAGCCACAAGGAGGCGCCCATGCGCTCCATGCTCTTCGTTCCCGCCGACAGCGAGCGCAAAATGGTCCGCTCGCTCGAATCGGACGCCGACGCGCTGATCCTCGACCTCGAGGACTCGGTCGCGGCCGAGCGCCGTCCGGTCGCACGCGAGATGACGGCGGCTTTCATCGCCGACGCCCGCGCCAAGGGCGCCAAGGCCGAGCTTTGGGTGCGCATCAATCCGCTCGACGGAGCCGACTGGGAGGCCGACCTTGCCGGCGTGATGGCCGCGGCGCCGGCCGGCGTGATCCTGCCGAAACCCAACTCCGGCGAGGACGTGCACAAGCTCTCGATCGCCCTCGGCCACGCGGAAAGCCGGCACGGCGTCCAGCCCGGGGCAACACGCATCCTGCCGATCGTGACGGAGACGCCCATCTCGGCGTTGCAGCTTCACACGTACGTCGGCTCCTCGACGCGAATCGCGGCCCTTTCGTGGGGAGCGGAGGATCTCGGCGCCGTCATCGGGTCGCTCGCCAACCGCGACGAGACGGGGAATTTCACCTCGCCCTACCGCCTCGTCCGCGACCTGTGCCTCATCACCGCCTCCGCGGCGGGCACCGAGCCGATGGACACGGTCTACGTCGATTTCCGCAACGAGAAGGGCCTCGAGGCAGAGACGCGCGCGGCGCGCCGGGACGGGTTCACGGGCAAGATGGCGATCCACCCGGGTCAGGTGGCGACCATCAACGCCGTGTTCACCCCATCAGCCGACGAGATCGCGCACGCACAGAAGGTGGCCGATGCCTTCGCGGCGAGCCCGGGCGCCGGCGTCGCGAGCCTCGACGGCAAGATGATCGACATGCCGCATCTGAAACTCGCCCGCCGGGTGCTGGCGCAGGCCAAAGCCGCTGGCCTCTGACCGGCTGCAGGAGCATCCCATGCTTGCCTTGCGAAAGCTTCGTCCTGGCTTCGGTCTCGAGGCCGTGGAGGTGGCGGACCCGTCCCCGCCCGATCGGGGACAGGTTCTCGTGCGCGTCGAGGCCGTGGGTGTCTGCGGCAGCGACGTCCACATCTACGAGTGGACCGACGGCTACGATTTCATGCTGCCGCATCTTCCCGTGACGCTCGGACACGAGCTGGCCGGGCACGTCGCCGCGGCAGGCCCCGAGACCGGCGTCGCGATCGGCACGCGGGTCGCCGTGCTACCGGCCGTGGCCTGCGGCAGCTGCGCGGCGTGCTGCATCGGCGAGGCGCAGAGCTGCACGCGTCGCCGTGCGATCGGCCTGACGCTGGACGGCGGGTTCGCCCAGCATGTCCTGGTGCCCGCCACGAATCTGCTCGCGCTCCCTGAGCCGATCGATGCGGAGCTCGGCGCGCTGATCGAGCCGCTGGCAGTCGCGGCCGATGCCGTGCTCGTCGGGGAGGTCGGTCTCGGCGACACAGTGCTCGTGCTCGGACCCGGCACGATCGGCCAAGGGCTGGCGCTGATGGCGAAGGCCGCCGGCGCCGCCCGCGTGATCGTGGCCGGCCGTGCCGACGGCCCCCGCTTCGAGGTGCTTCGCAAGCTCGGCTTCACAGACGTGATCGACGTCGCCGACGGGCCTCTCGCCGAGCAGGTGGCGCGCCTCACCGGAGGGTCGCCCGTGGACGTGGTGCTCGAGGCGACCGGCCATCCGCCGTCGATCACGGACGCGCTGCCCGCGCTGAAGAAAGGTGGCGTGCTGGTCGTCGCGGGCATTCATCCCGCACCGCTGACGCTGCCGCTCACCGTCTTCGTGCGCAACCGGCATCAGTTGCGTGCTTCGCACAGCTCCCGCCGCGGCACCTGGGACAAGGTCGTGAGGCTCGTCGCTGCCGCGCCCGAGACGTATCGCGCGATGATCTCGCATCGCCTTCCGCTGGAGCGGGGCCTCGAAGGCTTCGAGCTCGCGCGGCAGAGAGCCGCGAGCAAGGTGATGCTGCGACCTTGATTCCATAGGGGTCGCGATGCCGCACGCTCGTCACTGCTTTTTGATCAGGGCCGCCGTATCTGCGGTGGCCGCCGGGCGTTGCTCAGTGCGGTGGAGCATGTGTCTGGCGGCGCGACCTCGGCGCGCTGCCGGGGGAGACGAGGGCCGTTTCGATCTTTCTGGCTGCTCTGGATCGATTTTCCTGTGCTCGCGTTACGCGGGGAGCACCTAGAGGTGCATATCGAACACAGGAGAATGTGATGGCTCGAGAAAGCTATGACGACGATCGGCGATCGCGCCGCATGCCGTCGCGCGACGAGGAAGGTCGCTTCACGAGCGATGACGACCGGCGCTCTTTCCGTAGCAGCGGCAGCAACAGCCGGTATCGAGACGACGACAACTCCGGGCGCTCGTCGCGGTCGCAAAGCAGCGGCAGCTCTTCCCGCTACAGGGACGACGACGACGATTATGGTCGCAGCCGCTCGCGCTCGCACGATGACGACGATTACGGGCGCAGCCGTTCCTCCAGCTCAAGCCGCGGCGGATACTCCGAGGACGTGGGCCAGGGTGGCTGGTTCGGCGATCGAGAAGGGCATTCGGAGATCGCTCAGCGCTCGGGTCGCATGCGTCACGAGCGGGCTCAGCGCGCCCGTCACGACGACGAAGGTCATGCCGAGGACGTGGGTCAGGGTGGATACTTCGGCGACCCGGACGGCCATTCGGAAATCGGGCGTCGCGGCGGCCGGGTTCGGCATGAGCGCGCGCAGCGTGCACGTCATGACGACGAAGGCCACGCCGAGGATGTCGGCCAGGGCGGCTGGTTCGGAGATTCCGAAAGGCACGCCGAGATCGGTCGGCGCGGCGGTCAGGTTCGGCACGAGCGCGCGCAACGCGCCCGCCACGATGACGACGGTCACTCCGAGAATGTCGGCCAGGGTGGCTGGTTCGGAGATTCCGAGGGTCACGCCGAGATCGGTCGGCGCGGTGGCCAGGTCCGCCATGAGCGGGCGATGAGGGCTCGCCACGATCTCGACGAGCCGGATCGTGACAGCCGAAGCGGCGGCAGCAGCAGCCGGGGCCGCAGTCGTTACGACGACGACGACCGGTCCTACAGCAGCCGCCGGCGTTGAGCCGAGGGTCCGGGCTTGCCGCCCGGATCCCCTTTCCCGCAGACTTGCCGAGCGAGGTGCGCCATGACACGCGGGCATTCTCCTGCGAATGTGGCCCATCACCTCAAGGGAATCGCTTTTCCAGCCTCCAAGCGTGACCTGATGAATCAGGCTCGCGAAAACGGCGCCGACGGCGATGTGCTCGAAGTGATCGAAAGCATTTCGGATGCAGACTATGTGGACATGGCCGACGTCATGAAGGCCTACGGCGAGACGGACAGGGCCGTCGGTGCCGAGTCGCGCCGGTCCGACGGGCTCGGCCGGTAGCCGGTTGGAAACCCGTATGG
>JBFWQN010000553.1:0-3714 GCA_050249405.1 Hyphomicrobiaceae bacterium
GAACATCGCGGAAACGCTGCAAACACGCGGGATCGAGGGCTACTCCCCACCCTCACCTGCCGCCCGGCGACGGCATCGGGCCCGAGGTGCTGGTGGAGGTCGAGAGAGTCATCTCGTTCCTTTCGAAGAAGTCGAAGGCAGAGTTCCGCACCGAGACGGCGCTGTGCGGGGGCTGCTCGATCGACAAGCACGGCACGCCGCTCACCGACGAGGTGCTGGCGAAAGCCAAGGCCGCGGACGCCATCATTTTCGGATCGGTCGGCGGTCCGAAGTGGGACAAGGTGGCCTACGACATCCGTCCGGAGGCCGGCCTTCTGCGGCTCCGCAAGGAGCTCGACCTGTTCGCCAATTTGCGGCCCGCGATCTGCTATCCGGCGCTCGCGGAGGCCTCGAGCCTGAAGCGCGAGCTGGTCGAGGGGCTCGACATCCTCATCCTGCGCGAGCTGACGGGTGGCACCTACTTCGGTGAGCCGAAGGAGATCGTCACGCTGGAGAACGGCCAGAAGCGGGCCGTCGACACGACGATCTACACGACCAGCGAGATCGAGCGCATCGCGCGCGTCGCCTTCGACCTCGCCCGCAAGCGCGGCAACAAGGTGCACTCGGCCGAGAAGCGCAACGTGATGCGCACAGGCGTGCTCTGGAACCAGGTCGTCACGGCCGTGCATCAGGCCGAGTACAAGGACGTCGAGCTGCACCACATCCTCGCCGACGCCTGCGCCATGCAGCTGGTGCGCAATCCCAAGCAGTTCGACGTGCTCGTCTGCGACAACCTGTTCGGCGACATGCTGTCGGACGAGGCCGCCATGCTCGCGGGCTCGCTCGGCATGCTGCCTTCCGCCTCGCTCGGAGCGCCCGATCCGAAAACCGGCATCCCGAAGGCGCTCTACGAGCCGATCCACGGCTCGGCGCCGGACATCGCCGGCCAGGGCGTCGCCAATCCTATCGCCGAGATCGCCTCGTTCGGCATGGCGCTGCGCTACTCCTGCAATATGGCGAAGGAGGCCGACCTCATCGACAAGGCCATCGCCGGCACGCTGGAGCAGGGCTACCGCACGGGCGACATCATGCAGCCCAACATGCGCAAGGTCGGCACGACCGAAATGGGCCAGGCCATCGTCAAGGAGATGGAGCGGCTCGTCGCGTGAAGCGTCACGGCCTGCGTGGCGCCACGTCGCCACGCAGGCCTTCCGTATCCCGAGTTGGAGTTTCCGCGTCATGAGCACGACCGCGTTCGATCCGAGGGCTGCTGCCCGCTTCATCGCCGAGGCGCACGCAGGCCGGCGCAAGTACGAGAACCTGTCCGGCCCGCTGGAGCCGCCCACGATCGCCGACGCCTACGCCGTGCAGGAGGCCTTGCGCACGCTGTGGGAGCCGATCCACGGACCTGTCGCCGGCCTCAAGATCGCCGTCACGACCAAGATCATGCAGGAGCTCATGGGGATCGATCATCCCTGCGGTGGCATGATCTACGCGGCCAACATCCATGCCTCGCCGCACATGCTGTCTCTCGGCCGATATATGCATGTCGTGCTCGAATTCGAGCTGGCGGTGCGCGTGGGCCGGACCCTCGGCAAGAAGGCGAGCCCATGGACGCGCGAGGAGGTCCGCGCCGAGATCAGCGAGGTGATGCCCGCGTACGAGCTGATCGAGGATCGCAACGCTGTCTACAAAGAGACACGCCCGGCAACGCTCGTCGCTGACAATGCGTGGAACGCGGGGATCGTGCTCGGCAAGCCGATGGCGGTGCCGAAGACGATGGAGCTCGATCGGCTTCTCGGGCGCCTCACGATGCCGGGAGGCGTGCGAGAGGGACGTACCGACGACCCGATGGGCGCCCTTGCGTGGTGCGTGAATCTCGCTGCAGACCGCGGCCGACCACTGGAGGCCGGGCAAGTCGTGATCACCGGCAGTGTCATTCCGACCTTATCGATCGCGGCCGGAGAAACTTTCAGCTTCGAGCTGGAAGGCCTTGGAAAGGTCGATATCACCGCGACTTCTTGACGTCGATACCCGCGCGCCGACACGCTGCGCGGGGTATCTCGACCGCATTCGAAGCTGGATTTGACGAAAAACGTGGCAATCGCATCACAAATATCGGATTGCACGCAGCATTCTCGCAAAATTCTCTTTGGAAATGAGCTGATTCGAACTACCTACTGGGACATGAAGCCGATTTGCTCGTAAAAACAGCTTCCTAGGCGCCAACCCTCAGGCAGGACATCCCAATGCAAGCGAAAGTCGCAGCGAAAGCGCTGAAATCCGAGAAGCCAGCCAAGACGGCAAAGGCCGCCAAGGCTCCCGCGAAGGCCGCCGCCAAGCCGGCAGCCAAGGCCGCGAAGGTGCCGAAGCCCGGGAAGGGCGACACCGTCACTCTCAAGCACCTCGGCAACACAATCGCCGACAAGTACACGTTGCCGAAGAAGCAGGCGAACGAGATGCTGACCGACGCGATCGACCTGATCGCGATGCACCTCAAGAAGGGTGCGCGCGTCCGTATCGTCGGACTCGGCATCCTGCAGGTGAAGAAGCGTCCGGCGCGTATCGGCCGCAACCCGGCCACCGGCGAGCAGATCAAGATCAAGGCGTCGAAGAAGGTCGCCTTCCGCGCCGCCAAGGAGCTGAAGGAATCGGTCTGAGCCGCGCTCCCTCACATTCTCGCCATCGCGACGGGCCGGATGCTGCATCCGGCCCGTTCTCCGTTGTGGAGCACCGAGACGGCACCGCCATTTGCGATGGGGCACGGAGCGCGTAACGTCGGGCGGTGCGGGAGGGACTTCGCCATGGGTGAGCAGCCAGTCATCGAGCGGCCGACGGCGCGGCTCATCGTGCTCGATCCTGCCGACCGCATCCTTCTTTTCCGCGCCATGATCGGGCATTCGGTCGAGCCGGATCGCCGTCCCGATGCGACCAGCTTCTGGGCGCTCCCCGGCGGTGGCATCGAGCCGGGCGAATTGCCGGTCGACGCCGCGCGGCGCGAGCTGGCCGAGGAGACCGGCATTCTCGCACCGGGGCCGCTGCCGATGGTCGCCACCCGCACGACAGGCTACGATTGGAAAGGCCGACGCTACCTTGCGCGCGAGCACATCTTCTTCCACCGTGCCGACAGCGATACACTCGACGTAAGCGGCTGGCTCGAGACCGACCAGCGCTGGATGAGCGATCTCGGCTGGTGGACGCTCGGCGCGCTTTCGGAAACAAGCGATATCGTGCGGCCACCCGGCTTGGCGCCGCTCGCGCTCGACCTGAGCCGAGGCCGAGTGCCGGCGTCTCCGATCGTGCTCGGCCGGCCGAGATGACGCCGGCCGGCGCCGCGCCGCAGCTTTCCCGAACGGCAGGCCATGCAAGCCACACTCGCCCTGTTGCCTTCGGCCGTCGTGCTGCTCGCGGTCCTGGGATTGCGTGCCAGCGGCATCGTCGCCGCGGCTGCGGCATGTCTCGCGGCAGGCGCGGTCTGGATTTCGGGCACGTTCGCGGCCCCCACGCCTGCGCATATCGGAAACGCGGCGGTCGACGCGTCGATCCTGACAGTGCTCGTCGCGGCCATGATCGTTCCCGGCATCCTCTTCGTCGAGGCGACGCGGGGAAGAAATGCCGGTGATGCGCTGCGCGCCCTCGTGGGCGCCATCGACACGTCGCGCCCGCAGACGGCCATGCTCGTCGCTGTCGGCATCGGCGTAACCGTCGAGAGCTTGACGGGCATGGGCGTGTCTC
>JBFWQN010000554.1:0-3693 GCA_050249405.1 Hyphomicrobiaceae bacterium
CGTCGGTCACGTCGATCACGGCAAGTCGACCATAATTGGCCGCCTCATCCACGACACCGGCTCGCTGCCCGATGGCAAGCTGGAGGCCATCAAGGCCGTCTCCGACACGCGGGGCATGCCGTTCGAGTGGTCATTCCTGCTCGATGCCCTTCAGGCCGAGCGCGACCAGGGCATCACCATCGACACGAGTCAGATCCGCTTCCGTGCGCCGACGCGCGACGTGATGCTGATCGATGCCCCGGGGCACGTCGAGTTCCTGCGCAACATGGTGACCGGCGCCGCTCAGGCCGACGCCGCCCTGCTCGTGGTCGACGCGGCCGAGGGGGTGCGCGAGCAGACGCGGCGGCACGGCTATCTGTTGCATTTGCTCGGCGTACGCCGCGTCGTCGTGGTCATCAACAAGATGGATCGCGTCGGCTGGGACGAGGGACGCTTCCGCGCCATCGAGGCCGAGCTCGGCGGCTATCTCGGACACCTCGGGCTCGTGCCGGAGCGCTTCGTCCCGGTTGCGGCTCGCGACGGCGGCAACATCGTCGCGCGTGCCAGCGAAGGCTCATGGCATGCTGGCCCGACGCTGATCGAGGCCATCGATCAGTTCGAGCCGTCTCGCCTCGCCCGAGACCCGACGCTTCGGCTTCCCGTGCAGGATGTCTACAAATTCGACGACCGCCGCATCGTCTGCGGCCGCGTGGAATCGGGCGCAATCCACGTCGGGGACGACATCCTGTTCCAGCCGTCGGGCAAGATCGCCAAGGTGGCGACGGTCGAGGTCTGGCCAGCGAGAAAGGCCGGTGACAGCCTGAGGTCGGTCGAGGCCGGGCGGCCGGCGGCCATCACGCTCGATCGCGAGATCTTCGTCGAGCGTGGCGAGGTTGCGATGCCCGTGTCCGCCAAGCTCTCGGGCGTGCGCGGTTTCGAGGCCCGGATTTTCTGGCTCGGCACGAAGCCACTCGTCGTCGGCTCGCGTCTCAAGCTGAAGCTCGGCACGGCCGAGGCGCAGGCCCGCATTGCGGCGATCAAGACCGTGGTGGATACGGGCTCGCTGGAGAAAGCCGAGCGTTCGGAGATCGAGCGCAACCAGGTGGCCGAGATCGGGCTCGAGCTTGCGACGGCCGTCACGGCAGAGCTCGCCGAGACAGGCTCGCCGCTAGGCCGGTTCGTGCTTGAGGTGGAGGGGCGGATCGCCGGCGGCGGCATCGTGCTCGCGCTCGAAAGCGATGCCGCGCGGAAAGTCTCGAGCAATGTCACGGCAGTGGAGTCGGCGGTCACGGTCGAGGAGCGCGTGTCGGCCCACGGTCACCGCGGCGCGGTCGTTTGGCTCACCGGATTACCGAGTGCCGGCAAGTCGACCGTGGCCAAGGGCCTCGAGCGGCGGCTTTTCGACAAGGGCCGTAACGTGGTGCTTCTCGATGGCGATACGCTGAGGACCGGCCTCAACGGCGATCTGGGCTTCACGCCCGAGGATCGCGCCGAGAACGTCCGGCGCACGGGCGAGGTCGCTGCACTGCTGGCCAAGAACGGCATCATCGCTCTGGTCGCTCTGGTGTCGCCGTTTGCCAAGGATCGCCATCGCGCCAAGGACACGGCCGGACCGCTGTTCCACGAGGTCTACGTGCGTGCCAGCGTCGAGACTTGCGCGCGTCGCGATCCGAAGGGGCTTTATGCTCGAGCCAAGGCTGGTGGCATCGCTCAGTTCACCGGCGTCTCGGCGGGATACGAGCCGCCGGCCTCGCCCGCGTTGGTCATCGACACCGAGCAACTGACGCTCGAGCAGTCCGTCGACATGCTCGAGCGGTATCTCGACGTCACGGTCGTGGAGATCCCGACATGAGGCCCGGCTCGACTATCCCCATGCGGGTCCGCGCATGAAGGTGCGCCGCCGAGCGAGGCCCGGCGGCGCGAATAAGGCCTCGTCAGCGACCGCAGTAGCGATTGAAGTCGGTCTGCGACCAGCGCGAGGACGAGGACCAGCCACCCGCGCAATCGGTTGCGCTCGGACGGCTCGGCGCGCCACCTGCGTTGCTGCCGCTGGAGCCGGGGGTGCCTGCGCCAGTGGACCCCGAGCCGGGCGTGCCGGCGCCCGCGCCGGTCGCTCCACTCGAGCTGCCGCTTGATCCACCGCTCGCACCGCCTGCAGCACCGCCGGACGCTCCGCCGCTGCCACCGCTGCCACCGCCCGACCCTTGCGCCCAGGCCGTACCGGCGCCGAGCGCGAGAGCGAGGACAGCCACCATCATTTTGCTCGTCATTCCAAACTGCTCCGATCTTGTTGCAGAGGCATGGCAACGTGCGGGCAGAAGGCCGGTTCCCGATCGGTACCGGTTCACGTCCATGTTCGACTGCGGTTTACCGCTGGTCTTTGCTTGCCCCGGCACGAGCCTCGTAACGGGCCTGCATCAGCGGTATGCGATCGCGATAGCGCCGGGCCTTGACCTCGCCGCGAGGGGCGCAGACGGGACATTCGCAAGCCATGCGCCCGGAATTCTTGGCCCCCGGCCAGTAGCGCCATCCGAAAGCGCGGGGTAGCACACGAATGCCGGCGATCTCGTGCGGCTCGATCCGTCTCGGCACCAGGATCTCGTAGCCACGCGGATCTTCGGCGTTACGCACCAGGGCGACGGCCTGGGCAGCCGTCGCCGCGATCGGCGCACCGCTGAAGTGGCGGACGTAGACCGTCTCGGCGTCGTCGATCGTGAAGGTCACCGCGGCCAGCGTGTGGCGGCCCCAGCGCTTCAGCTCTCGCGCCCACTGGTGGGTGAGCGTGTAGCTCTCGAGCACGGGGAACGCCCACACGAGCCGGTCCGAGCCTTCGATGAGCCAGTCGAGACGACGGGCTCGGATGCCGTTGCGGCGGATGCGGGAGGCGTCCGTATCGGCCGTGATGTGAACGAGGCGGGGCATGGAGCAGCGCCGAAAGTAGCAGGCTCCCCTCCAGAGCCTGCGGCAACAGGAGGGGAGAGGCTGGCGATCACGGGCAGTCGCGACCGCCTAGTGGTTGTCGCGTGGCGTGCCCTTCGTCGTGGCGATCCGCTGGTACTTCACGGCCGGCTTCAGCACCATGCCGTTCGACAGCTCGTCGACCATGCCGCGCTGGATCTCCTGCCACGGCGTCTGGCTGGCGGGATACTTGTAGCCGCCCGCCTTGGCCAGCTCGTCCCGGCGCTGCTGCAACTCCTCGTCGGAGATGAGGATGTCGGCCGTCCGTTTGTTGAGATCGAGACGCACCCGGTCGCCGGTTCGGAGCAGAGCCAGGCCGCCGCCAGTCGCCGCCTCGGGCGAGGCATTGAGAATGGACGGGCTGCCCGATGTGCCCGACTGGCGGCCGTCACCGATGCACGGAAGTGCCGTGATGCCTTTCTTCAGCAGATAGTCGGGGGCTCGCATGTTCACGACCTCGGCCGCGCCCGGATAGCCGACCGGCCCCGTGCCGCGCATGAACAGCATGCAATTCTCGTCGATGCCGAGCTTCTTGTCGTCGATGCGTTTGTGATAGTCCTCCGGCCCGTCGAACACGACGGCACGGCCCTCGAAGGCGTTCGGATCCTTCGGGTTCGACAGGTAGCGCTTCCTGAACTCGTCGGAGATGACCGACGTCTTCATGATGGCGCTGTCGAAGAGGTTGCCCTTCATATTGAGGAAGCCCGCCGACTTCACCATCGGCTCGTCGTAGGCCTTGATCACCTTGCGGTCCCA
>JBFWQN010000555.1:0-3691 GCA_050249405.1 Hyphomicrobiaceae bacterium
GCCGACACCCGTCCGCGAGCGCATGAGGCGCTTCGACTGGCAAGTGGAGCGCGCCTTCAGCACGTGACCTGGGCGCACCGGCTTCATCCAGCGCACCTCGTCGATGGCCGAAGCGCCGAGGGCCGCACAGTCGTTCAGCATGCCATCGGCGAGCATACGCATGAACATGGCGCACGAGTGCCAGCCGGATGCGCAAAGACCCTTCACCAAACTGAGCTTCGCCGCCTCCTCGTCGATATGGTGCGGCTGCGGGTCATAGGAGTGCGCAAACTCGAAGATTTCCTCCCGGGTCACGGGATAGGCGCCGTACTCGAGCGGCGCGCCCACCTCGATGTCCTCGTAGTGGCGCTTGGGCTTGGTGTCGGACGTCATGCGGGAGGCCCCGGCTGTGGCTGCTGCAAGGACTGTACGCGACAGTGCCGACGAGTGTCAGCCTCTCTGGACCACTTTCGCCGGATGCGCCTGCCGCAGCCATGCGATCAGAGGACGGCCTCGGCCATGATCTCGAATGCTTTCGGGTCCGAGGCGCCGATCAGCATGCTGCCGACGTGCCCCTCCCTGCCGGCCGATATCCAGCGCTGTGCGCGATCCTTGATGCGGGACGCCGGCCCGACGAGATGGCAGGCGTCGATCAGCGCGTCGGGCACGGCAGCCGCAGCCTCGGCCTTGCGGCCTTCCAGATAGAGGTCCTGGATGTGCCTTGCGGCGTCGCCGAAGCCGAGACGGGTCGCGTAGTCGTTGTAGAAGTTCCTGCCCCTCGCCCCCATGCCGCCGATGTAGAGCGCCATGCTCTCGCGCAATGGCTGCATGGCCGTCGCGACGTCGTCGGCAACGACGACGCGCACGAACGGTGCGATGTCGAAGTCTGCGAGAGACTTCTGCTTTCCCGATGCGGCAAAGCCTTTGGCAATCGGCGCGGCAAAGACGGCGTACTGCTCCGGGTCCATCCACACCGGAAAGAAGCCATCTGCAACCTGTGCCGCCGCCTCGACGCCCGCGGGCGTGATCGTGGCGGCGTAGATGGGAATCGGCGCCTCGCAGTGCAGAATGCTCTTCAGCGGCTTGCCGAGCCCCGTCGCGCCGGGGCCGCGATAGGGGATCTGGTACTCCTTGCCGTCGAACGTGAGGTCACCCTCGCGGGCGAAGATGCGACGCATCACCTCGACGTACTCTTTGAGCCGGGTGACCGGGCGGCCGTAGGCTACGCCGTGCCAGCCTTCGACGACCTGGGGACCCGAGGCGCCGACACCGGCGATGAACCGGTTGCCGGAGAGTTGGGCCAGGGTCATGGCAGTCATCGCCGCCATGGCCGGTGTGCGACCCGGCATCTGCATGATGGCCGTGCCGACCTTGATGCGGCTCGTGTTGGCGAGCAGCCAAGTGGCCGGCGTCACCGCATCCGAGCCGTAGGCCTCCGAGGTCCACACGGACGCATAACCGAGGCTTTCGACGTGCCGGACGAGGTCGAGAGGCAGACTGAGCTTGCGTCCCGAATAGCCGATGAGCATGCCGAGCTTCATGCGCAGTTTCTCCCAGGACAGCCCGCTAACGGGCCGCTGTCAGCGTGGTTGGCAGCCATGTGACCACCTCCGGGAAGGAGATGATGATCGCCACCACGACCAGTTGCAGCGCGATGAACGGCCAGATGCCGACGTACATGTCGTTGAGCGTTATCGACGGCGGCGCGATGCCGCGCAGATAGAAGATCGACGGCGCCATCGGCGGCGTGAGGTAGGCGGTCTGCAACATGACGAGGAACAGCACACAATACCACACCACGTCGAAGCCGGCGGCCGTGATCAGCGGCGTCGTGATCGGAATGACGATGAGGATGATCACCAGCGGATCGAGCATGAAGCCCGCCATGAATGTGATCGCCATGATGATGCCGAGGAGGCCCCATCGGCCGAGGTTGGTCCCCTGCATGATGTCGGTGAGCGCCTGCAGGCCTCCCGAGCCGACGAAGACGGCGGCGAAGATCGAGCCGCACGTGACGATGAACAGGATCATGGCCGTGATGCGGACCGTGCGCATCGTCGAATCGATCATCGTGCGTAGCGACAGGCGACCGTAGGAGGCCGCGAGCAGCACCGTGCCGAGCGCGCCCATGGCCGCAGCCTCGGTCGGCGTGGCGATGCCGGCCATCATCGAGCCGAGCACGCAGATGATGACGATCACCGGCGGCACGAGGACGCGTGCGGTCAGCGACATCTTCTCGCCGAAGGTCGGGTCGGGCTCTCCCGTGTGCACCATCGGGCCGTCCTGTGGCCTGATCAGGCAGCGGAGGAAAATGTAGGCGATGTAGCTGGTCGCGAGCATCAGCCCGGGCACCACCATGCCGATCAGGATGGCGCCGACGGAGGCGTTCGCCACCGGGCCGATGACCACGGCGAGCACCGATGGCGGTATGATCGTGCCGAGCGAGCCGCCGGCGCAAATGGTGCCGCAGATCAGCGACTTGTTGTAGTTGTGCCGGAGCATCGGGGGGATTGCGAGGAGGCCTACCACCGTCTCGGTGGCGCCGACCACGCCGCTGGTCGCCGCGAAGATCACGCACATCAGCACGGTGCCGATGGCGAGACCGCCGGGGATACGCCGCGTCCACATGTGAATCGCGTCGAACAGGCGCGAGGCGATGCCGGACGCCTCGAACATGGCGCCCATGAAGATGAAAAGGGGAACAGCGGCAAGCACCTGCGCCGTAGCCACCTCCTCGATCTTGAGGATCGACTGATGCAGCAGCCCTTCCGGTCCGAAGCTCGACCAGCCGAAGATCACAGCGAGCGACAGCATCACGAACGAGACCGGGAACCCTGTCAGGATGCCGGCGATCAGGGCAGGAAACATCCAGAGGGAGCTCATCGGATCTCCTGAGCGGCTGCAGGTAAGATGCGCCGGCAACCGGCGCGAGCCGAAAAGCAAGACGCGGGAGGTGAAGGCAACGCGGCGAGGCTGCCGGATCGGCTAGACGTTGGCGTGATCGCCAGCAGACCTGGTGTCGTCGATGGGCTCGCCGCGGATGGCGTAGACGCGCTTGATGATCTCAGCCACGATCTGGATCGCGAGCGCGAGGAAGCCCAGGAAGAGAATCAGCCGGAAGGGCCAGAGCACGGGATTCCACGCCGAGCCACCCGAGCGTTCCCCGGTGCGATAGGATTCGGCGAAATACTCCCACAGCCCGTCGGCGATCCAGACCGTAGCGGGAAGCAGAATCACCACGAAGCCCACGAGGTCGACCCACAGCAACAGAGGGCGGGTCGCCGGTGAATAGAGCAAGTCCACGCGCACGTGCGCGTCATGGGAGAGGGCGTAGCCGACGGAAAGGATGAAGGCCGCGCCCATGAGGAAGGTATTGACCTCGAAGCCCCACAGCGTCGGCGCGTTGAAGACGTAGCGCATCATGACGTCGTAGAGCATCAGCACGATCAATAGCAGAACGAGCACCGCGGCGAGTGCCCCGCAGGCGCGGCTGAAGCCGTCGATGGCCCGGACAAGGGTTTTCATGTGGCGATCCGGGCGACGCGCCCGACGGGGCGCGCCGCCTCCCTTCCGGCTACCTCAGCTCCATACGATAGGCCTTGGCGCCGTCCCAGCGCGCCTCGAACTCGCGCTTGTGCTCGAGCGCCTTCTTGAACCACGGGCCGGCTTCGTTGGCGTACTTGTCCTCCCACTCGCGAGTCGCCTTCTTCCA
>JBFWQN010000556.1:0-3689 GCA_050249405.1 Hyphomicrobiaceae bacterium
TTCGGGCGTCGGCAAGGCTCTCGGTTTCGCCGGCACGTCCGCCATGCTCGCGTCCAAGGGCTTTCCGGCCCCCGATCTCGTGCTTGTCCTCACCATCCTGATCGAGGTTGGTGGCGGCCTGCTCCTCGTCGTCGGGTGGAATATGCGTTACGCCGCGGTTGTGCTCGCAGCATTCACCATCGCGGCCGGCATCATTTTCCACGACTTCTGGCGTAGGCGGGGTGGTCCACCGGCCGAGCACACCAACCAGCTCAATCACTTCATGAAGAACGTGGCCATTGCCGGCGGTCTTCTGGTGGTCGCGGCGCGCCGGCAGGAGCCACGCGACGTGGCCTGAGCCTGCTCACGGGCCCCTAATCCGCCAGCATTCTCAGCACCACCTCGTGCAGCCGAGGATCGCCGCACGCCACGATGCGCCCGCCATCCTCGGCGCGGCCACCATCCCAGGTCGTCACCACGCCGCCGGCCCGCTCGATGATCGGGATCAGTGCCACGATATCGTAGGCTTTGAGCCCGGCTTCGACGACGATATCGATGTGACCGGCGGCGAGCAGGCAATAGGCATAGCAGTCGCCGCCGAAACGGGTGAGACGTGCCTCGGCCTTCAACCGGGAGAACGCCTCCTGCTCGTGACCTGCCGTGAACAGATCCGGGCTGGTCGTGGTGAGACGCGCCTCGGCCAGCCTTGCGCACGGGCTCGTCTCGACGCGCGCCGTCGACCCGTCGGTGGATCGCCAGAATGTGGCATCCGGGCCCGACCAGACGCGCTCACGTGTATATGGCTGGTCCATCAAGCCGATCTCGGCGCGCCCCGCCTGCGTCACGCCGATGAGGGTTCCCCAGAGAGGCATGCCGGTGATGAACGCGCGTGTCCCATCCAGCGGATCGATCACCCAGGTATAGGGCGAGCTGCCGCCGGTCTCGCCCATTTCCTCCCCCAGGATGCCATGCGTGGGATGCAACTCGGCGAGACGCGCCCGGATAGCCCGCTCCGCGCCGCGATCGGCCTCGGTGACCGGATCGAAGGCGGTGCCGCTCGCCTTGTTGTCCACCGGCAGCGGCTTGCGGAAATGCCCGAGCAGGACACTGGCCGAGGCGTCGGCCAACTCATGGGCCGTCTCGACGAGGCGGGCTTTGGGCACCTGATCGGCGGAGGTCATGTGCGCTGATCCTTCTGTCGCGGCTCCCGAGCCGTGCTTGGTGGAGTGTATCGCATGCGCAACGCCGTCTCGACAATGTCACACTTGGTGCGTCGACGTTGTTCTGGCGAATCGGATGCTGCCTCATACTGATTCTCGTCGTCTCGGCATTGCGTCGCCGAGGCCGGATCGGCCCCTTCCGCACTTGCGATCGGGTCGGGTTCCTCCCTGGACTCTAGCGGCCGCCCATGTGACCGGGCGGCCTATTTTTTGAGGCCAAGAGTGCCTCGGACCCTCCTCGGATGGACTTGCAATACTGCTATGCAGCAATTGCAGAGCCATTGAAATAACACACGAAAAATCGTGATCACGTCCGCATGCCAGCGCTTTTGGCAAGAGTGCGCGTGCGGTGCACAATATTTATCCTTGAAGTGGATCGGGGCCGCATCTACATACGCGGTGTGGCACTGACGAGCCGCGCTCGTTGGTCCCACAGCCCTCCTTTGGGCGTTTCCTCCCTAGACTTGGGCCGTTCGCAAGGACGGCCCCTTTTCTTTTCTCGAGCATCTCCAAGCCTTCACATTGGGCGCGACCGGCGCTTGCCCGCCGCTCTCCGGCCAGGATCGCCTCCGTCCGAGCCCTTTTCACTCTGCGGCGGCGCGCCCCGTATTCTGGCTCGGGTACTCCGACACCAGCCTGGCGAGGACGCGCGTCAGCAATTGGCGCAGGGGCTCGAAGCCCGCATTCCGCTCGAAAGACGCCTCATCGACGTAGAGCGCTCGGTTGATCTCGATCTGCAAGGCATGGAAGGATCGGGCCGGGCGTCCATAGTGCTCTGTGATGAAGCCACCGGCATAAGGCCGGTTGACGTGCACCTCGTGGCCTGTCGACCCGAGCAGCTCCTTCACGAAGCGGGTGAGCTTGCCGTCGCAGGACGTGCCGAAGCGGTCGCCGAGGACGAAGTCTGGCCTGGCGTTGGTCGGCTGGCCGATCGATTGCGAGGGCATCGAGTGGCAATCGACGAGGATGGCCACGCCGAAACGACGGCGCGTGTCGTCGAGCAGCCCGGCAAGGGCAGAGTGGAAGGGCTTGTACAGCCGCTCGATGCGCTCGTGGGCCACGCCCACCGGCAGACGCCCGCGATAAATCTCCTCGCTGTCGGCGACGATGCGCGCGATGGTGCCGAGCCCCCCCACGACGCGCACCGATTGCGTGTTCGCATACGGCGGGAGAGGACCCTCGAACAGATCGGGGTCGAGCTCGTAGGGCTCGCGATTGACGTCGACGTAGGCGCGCGGAAAGCGTGCCGCGATCAGCGGGGCGCCGAGATCAGGCACGTGCGCCAGCAACTCGTCGACGTAGCAATCCTCCGACTTGCGCAGCGCCTGGGCATCGAGGCGGGAGCGCTTCAGCAACGCCTCGGGGTAGACCCGGCCCGAATGCGGCGAGCAGAACACGAATGGCGAGGTCTGCAGCTTGGGAGTGACCAGCAGCATGGGCGGATCGAGCTCCGCCGCGATCGACCGTCTCTCGCGCTCGGGCATATGCGCGTCCCGCACCTTCTGCGACGATGGAGTTGCCGCGGCCCGCCGCCATCCGCCGGCGATCGGCCACCGGCCACTCTCGCCCGCGGGCGCTCGAGACAGCCGTGCAGCCAATTTGCCAAGGGCCGCGCCGCATGTCCATGCGGATCGCGCCGCGTGACACGCCGCCGCCTCGTGTTTCTGGTATCGTCGGATGACAGGGCTTCATGGCCTGTTTACCTAAATGACGTCAGATTTCGGCCGTCTGTTGAGGCTTTGATCATAATCGGGCCTACTCCGCTCGCCCCGCTCGCTGAGAACCCCAATAACGCTCAAGGCTTCTCCACTCTCGCATCAGCGCATCCTCCTCGCCGAGGACGACGACTCGATGCGCGGCTTCCTGGCGCGCGCCCTCGAGCGGGCTGGCTACGATGTGATCGCCTTCGACAATGGCGCGGAAGCGTTCGCGCGCCTCAAGGAGGAGCCGTTCACGCTGCTGCTGACCGACATCGTGATGCCGCGGATGGACGGCATCGAGCTGGCCCGCCGGGCGAGCGAGCTCGACCCTGATCTCAAGATCATGTTCATCACCGGGTTCGCCGCTGTGACGCTGAACAGCGAGGTGCAGGCACCGAAGGACGCGAGAGTGCTGTCCAAGCCGTTCCATCTGAAAGACCTGGTGCGCGAGGTCGAGAAGCTGCTCGCAGCCTGACGTGCGGCTATGCAATGCGCGCAACATCGCAATGCGCGCAAAGTCTCGTCCTCGACCGTCTTGCGCGTACGCGGCGATGTCGATATACGAACCCATCCCGAGCCGACCCGCGGGATCGAGGGCGCTTAGCTCAGCGGTAGAGCACTACCTTGACATGGTAGGGGTCACAGGTTCGATCCCTGTAGCGCCCACCAGAAAACTCCGATGATCTCGTGATGAATGTTGTGCCGCGGCGCGGCATGCCTGTAGCGCGTCGGGATTCCGGCACCGGGTCCCGGCCTCGACAAGCGCTTCTGTGCCGGGGCGGTGATGCGA
>JBFWQN010000557.1:0-3686 GCA_050249405.1 Hyphomicrobiaceae bacterium
CAGCCGCGTCAGAAATCGATCAAGCGACGCCCGGCGCACGAGTGTCCGCTTGCCGAACTTGCGTGCGTCGAGTTGATCGAGGATCTTGTAGAGGGCGGCCCGATTGAGGCTGCTATAGCGCAGCGACTCCTCAATCGACAGCCAGACGCCGACGGTCATCGGCTCGACGCGCGCAATAGGGGCACGCTGCCCATTGTGTGAAGACATGACTCTCCTGCCCGCAAGAGCGGTAATTCCTAACGATGGGAATTGGTGGCTTCCGGTTTTTTATAGAGGGGACTGCGAAGCCGTGGAGAAGAGAACCTCTGGATAGAAAGTTACGACGATATGCAGTGATACATCAAGCGGAATCTAGCCGGCGATGTACTCCGCCCATTTCTCCATCAGCTCGCGCCGACGCGTGAACAGATCGCTTCGCGCATAGGCCCTTTCGACTTCGTTGCCCGACAGATGCGCAAGGGCGGCCTCAGCCACCTCACGATCCTGCCCGGTATCGCCGCACCAATCGCGAAACGACGATCGGAAGCCATGCGCCGTGACTGACAGGCCCATGCGCCGGATCGTTGCCGTCAACGTCATATCGCTCATCGGCTGCGAACGCTTCATTCCCTCGAATACGAGCGGCCCGCGCCCCAATTCCTTCAGCGGTTTCAGTATGTCGACCGCCGGAGTCGACAGCGGCACCCGATGCAGTCTGCCGCCCTTCATGCGGTCAGCAGGGATCGTCCAGAGGCGCTCGCCGATATCGATCTCGTCCCACGTCATGCCGCGCACTTCGCCTGATCGAGCGGCCGTTAGGATCGCGAACCGCAGCCCGATTGCGCCAATGCCTTGCTCGCCCTTGAGCGCGCGCATGAACTCGGCGACCTCAGCATGCGGCATCGCCGCGAAGTGGCCGCCGGTGTGCCGTTGAGCGGGTAGCAAGTGCTTTAAAATCTTGAGGCGCGCTGGATTCTCGGAGTCCCGCAGGCCGCGGGCGATGGCGTAGTCCAAAATGTTTTCAATTCGGCCCCGCAGTCGTGCGGCACTCTCAGGAGTCCGGTTCCAGATCGGTCGCAGGCACTCGACGATGTGTGCCGGCTTCAAGTCAGCGACAGAGAGCCTGCCGAACTTAGAGTAGGCGCGGCGCAGGCTCTGCTCCCATTGCGCAGCGCTCTTGCCGTTGCGCCACCCGTCGCGCTTGAGATCGATGAACGCCTCGGCCGCAGCCTTGAACGTCATGGCGGACGGAGTCGTGTCAGCCCGGGCTGCAATCGGGTCTTGTCCACGCGCGAGCAGTCGCTTCGCGTCGTTCGCCTTCTCGCGAGCTGCGGCGAGAGCGACGGCCGGGTAGCTGCCAAGGCCCATTTTATGCGCCTGGCCGTCGCGCATGTATCGGTAGACCCAGGAGCGGGTGCCTGTTGGTGTGATCCTGAGATAGAGGCCGTCGCCCACAGCATGGAGGCCGGTGCCGCGTATCGCATTGACTGCCAGCGCGCTTAACTTTCTCGCCATTTGTCTCTGGGTCCCGCTCGTGTACAAGTTTGAGCACAAAATATCGTGCGCTCTAACGATACACAACGACAGGTAGTGAGACAACGGAGGCCTGTAAAATAACGCTTATGCGAGATTTGTGCGAAGCAGCGCGACGCAGAAAAACACGGATTAGAAGTTCTTCCTCTCCGCCATTACCTCTGATAAGGCATTGATATTGCGCGTTTTTATGTGATGAACCATTACCTAGGCACAATCCTAGGCTCGCGGCTTCCCCACGGCAAAACGCCCCGCCGAAGCGGGGCGCTCGCTTTGTCCGGGGGCGACACCGCCGGCCCGACCGGTTGTTGATCGGCACTTGGGCGCGGGGGCTCTGACACGCAAAGCGGGTTTGGTCATCTCCGGTTCCTCAACCCACGGCGGAATGATGGGATAGGGGGCCGTCGTCGAGCAGGTGCCCAATGTCCAGCTTGTTCTGGTTCATCGCCGGCTTCCTTTCCTGCCTTGCGTTCAGCGCAGTTGGCCTCGCAATCCTCGTCTGGTTCACGCCACCGGCGCCTAAGGGATCAACTGACCAGCAGCCTCAGGGGCAGCAAGACGATATCGCTGTGACGCGCCTCGACGATTTCCGGCGCCGGCTCGCGGGACGGCGCTAGCCCGGGCCGTCGCCCCTTGCCCAAGCCCTAGCTAGAACAGCGATCAGACCCGCGTCCACTCGACGGGCGCGGGGCCGCACTGGTGGCGATCGTCCTCGCCTTCATCTCCCGCGCAACGTGGCCTTTCCCACAGCAGCCGAGATCCTTGTCGGCATAACGGTGACGCTCGGTCGATCGGCCCGGGTCTCCGAGCCCCGGGGAACTGTTCGAGCGGAGGGCCTGAGCCATGCAGCGCAAGCCCTCACCCGACGTGTCATCCCCCGCCGGCCGCCGCCGCATGCTCGGCATGGCCGCCGGCACCGCCGCCGTGGTGGCCGCCGGGCCGGTCGCCGCGACCGAGGCTGAGCCAATCGAAGCGCTGTGGCGCGACTACCTGCAGGCCTGCAAGCGCTACACCGATGCATGCGAGGCGGAGTGGGACGCCACCGATGCTGCGCGCGAACAATGCCCGCCGCGCCCGGCCTCGCTCTACGCTCGCGACTACCACACCGGCGAGCTGACGCCGCTCTACGAGGACACCCTCATCCGGTGGCGCGACACTGCGAAGGGGAGCGGGTTCGGGAGCCACGAAGACCTCGACAAGCGACTGGCGACCCTGAAGGCATGGGAGGCCGCCTGCGCGGCGGTCGACCAAGCCCACGGCGTCGATGCCCTGAGCGAGCGAGCCGAGGAGCTGGGCGCCGCTATGGACGCGCTGGCCGAGCGCATCATCGAGACGCCGGCACAGACCATGCGCGCCGCGCTGGTCAAGCTCAAGCTGGCGGTAAAGCTTCGCGGCATCGTCGAAGACGATGACGAAGACGGCGGTGCCGGTCGAGTCATCCGTTGCCTGATCGCCGACATCGAGGCCGGGGGTGCCAAATGAGCGCCGCCCGTCTCGCCAAGATCGCCCGGGTCCTGGCTAAAACGCCGTATTGGACCGGCGGCGCGACGCACTCGATCGAAACCAGCGACGCCGGCCTCTTCGGCGTGGGCACCGAGGTCTACTTCCTCGCCACGGAGCAGGCCCGTCCGGGCGATAGTGCGGTGTTCCTTCATCGGACCAAGCGGAAGGCAATCGAGCGTCGCTTGGTCAAAGCGACCAAGGACGGTTGGACGGTTTGGCGTGTCTCGTCGGAGGACGGCCGAGGGACGGCGGAGCGGCTTGACGCCAAAACGTGGTGCGGCGGATTTCGGGCCGTGGCGAGCCTGATGCCGAAAGCGAGGCATCGGCGGCTCGCAAAGGCGGCGGAGTGACGGCGATGGCAAGCAAGAAATCCTTCGGCTTCCTCGTCGACAACGACGCCTGCTTCGCCATGAGGGTCGGCCCCGGTCGGGTCGGCCTTTCCCTGATGCAAGGCGACCTTCATCTCAAATCTCAGCATCGACGCCGCCGTCGCCCGCGCCATGGCGGCCGCGCTGATCTCGGCCGCCGAGCAGGCGGACCAACCGGAGGGCCGGACAGGACGGAACGCAAGCATCGTACGACCACCCGACCGGACGACGGCGAAAGGGAAGTGGCCCAGCACGTCCCCAACGGCCTGTACAAGGCGCGCGACTGGATCGACAGCGGGCGTG
>JBFWQN010000558.1:0-3681 GCA_050249405.1 Hyphomicrobiaceae bacterium
GAGGGCTCGTTCGAGGAGTTCGATACCTACGTCGAGCACCGCTGCACCGACTTCGGCATGGCAGACACGAAATTCCCCGGCGACGGCGTCGTCACCGGCTGGGGCACCATCAACGGCCGCGTGGTCTACCTGTTCGCCAAGGACTTCACTGTGTTCGGCGGCTCGCTGTCCGACACGCACGCAAAGAAGATCACCAAGATACAGGACATGGCGCTGCAGAACCGCGCGCCGATCATCGGGCTGTTCGATGCCGGCGGCGCGCGCATCCAGGAGGGCGTCGCGGCGCTCGGCGGCTACGGCGAAGTCTTCCTCAGAAACGTGCTCGCCTCCGGTGTCATCCCGCAGATCTCCGTGATCATGGGGCCGTGCGCGGGCGGCGACGTCTACTCGCCCGCCATGACCGACTTCATCTTCATGGTGCGCGACACGAGCTACATGTTCGTCACCGGGCCCGACGTGGTGAAGACCGTCACCAACGAGACGGTGACGGCCGAGCAGCTCGGCGGCGCCTCGATCCACACCACCAAATCCTCGATCGCCGACCGCGGCTACGACAATGACGTCGAGGCGCTGCTGCAGATGCGCCGGCTGATGGATTTTCTGCCGTCGAACAACCTCGACGGCGTGCCCGAGCTGCCGACAAAGGATTCAGCCGACCGCGTCGACCACTCACTCGACACGCTGATCCCGGCCAACCCGAACCAACCCTACGACATCAAGGAACTGATCGGGAAAGTCGCCGACGAAGGCGACTTCTTCGAGATCCAGGAAAGCTTCGCGAAAAACATCGTGGTCGGCTTCGCGCGCATGGAAGGGCGCACGGTCGGCATCGTCGCGAACCAGCCGTTGGTGCTTGCCGGCGTGCTCGACAGTGACGCATCGCGCAAGGCCGCGCGGTTCGTCAGGTTCTGCGATTGCTTCGAAATTCCGCTCGTCACCTTGGTCGACGTGCCGGGCTTCCTACCGGGCACCGCGCAGGAATACGGCGGCCTGATCAAGCACGGCGCCAAGCTGCTGTTCGCCTACTCCGAGGCGACCGTGCCGAAGGTCACCGTCATCACCCGCAAGGCCTACGGCGGCGCCTACGACGTGATGAGCTCCAAGCACATCCGCGGCGACGTCAATTACGCCTGGCCAACCGCCGAGATCGCTGTCATGGGCGCCAAGGGCGCGGTGGAGATCCTCTATCGCTCCGAACTCGGCGATCCGGAGAAGATCAAGGCGCGCATCGACGAATACCAGAAGCGGTTCGCGAACCCGTTCGTGGCGGCGGAACGCGGCTACATCGACGAGGTGATCATCCCGCGCAACACGCGCCGCCGCATCTGCCGGGCACTGAATATGCTGAGAAACAAGACGGTCGAGAACCCGTGGAAGAAGCACGATAATATTCCGTTGTGAGGCCATGCGCTTCAATTTCAGCAGGCTTCGCGAAGAACTAGCGGAGCGTTACACGACACGTGGCATGCGCGTCCATGCCGACGGACACACGATTGCGACTATGGAGCCACCGTGGCTTGGCTTCGGATTGATCACGATCGACGACGACGATGACGAGATAACCGTCTATTGCGGCGTGTTCACTCACGTGCATTTCGGCGATTACTCGGAAGGAAGCGATCCATCTGCGCGCGCTATTCGGATCAGTGCTGATGTGATTGCGTTCCTCGACGCAGTCTTCTCGGACCAAATAGAATTCTGGAAGTGCAGGCGGGCCGGCGGCTGTGGCCCACGCGGCGAGCAAGACAAGCCGCATTGGTGTGGAACGAATAGACTGTACAAGCGCGGCGTATGGTCTGGACCGCTCGAATGAGGCCTGCCTGTCAAGGCCCCGCCTCCAAGCTGGTGTTGTCACGAAAAATGTTTCCGGTATGTTCCGATGCGTCAGAGAACGTTCAATCGATGATGCTCGACATCCTGAAGCGGATACAGGGCGACCTGGCTGGGCTCGAGTCCGACGTCTCGGGACTCAAGACCGACGTGTCGGGCCTCACAACGGACATGGCCGACGTGAAGTCTCGACTTGAGCGCGTAGAGACGGCGCTTCGCAAGCAATCGCGCGACAGCGCCGCTCTGCTGGTCATGATGCGCGGCACCGTCGGGGTCTTCAACGAGCGCGTCGGCAATCTCAAGGAAGGAATCCGCCTCATTCGCGAGCATGAGTGACCAACGCGGGCTCGGCCTGCCCATTCGGCTCTGACCATACCGATCGAGAGACCCTCATCATGTCGCATCCGACGACCCGCCGCGCTTTGCTCGCTCGTTCCCTCCCGATGGTGATTGCGGCCTCCCTCCTCCCACCCGAAGCCCTCGCCCAGAAAGCTAAAACCATGACCACACCCTCAGGCCTGCAGATCATCGATACCAAGGCCGGCACCGGCGCCGAGGCCAAGGCGGGAAACACCTGCGTGATGCACTACACCGGCTGGCTCTACGCCGACGGCAAGAAGGGCGCGAAGTTCGACTCGTCCCTCGACCGCGGCCAGCCGTTCCCGTTCCCCCTCGGCGCCGGCCGCGTGATCAAGGGCTGGGACGAGGGCGTCGCCGGCATGAAGGTCGGCGGCAAGCGCACGCTGATCATCCCGCCGGCCCTCGGCTATGGCGCACGCGGCGCCGGCGGCGTCATACCGCCGAACGCGACGCTGCTGTTCGAGGTCGAGTTGCTGGAGGTGCGCTAGCGGCCGAGGCGTCGGCTGCTCATCCGCGCCTCATCCCCGGACGACGGTTGACGGCGCGGCGCGCACCAGCGTGTCGGCGATGTCCTTGCCGTAGAGCGAGATCGAGGCCGAGCCGCCGTCGGCGAGCCGCATGTCGATCACGCTCTCGATCGAGAACACAAACTGCCTCGTGCTCACCTGCTTGATCGCCGTCCAGGGGATCATGAGCGTCGCATGTCCCGGGCGGAAGATGGCAAGCGGCCGGAGCCACAGGCCCTGTGGCGACACCCACACCTGCAGAGCGTTACGGTAGTTGCCGAGCCAGCCGAGCGTGCCGCTACGCCAGGCGAAGTGCTGTCCCGCAGGGGGCTTGTCGGTGGAGAAACTGACGGCGAGCCGCGCCCAGCCGCCGGCTTTCGCGATCAGGTTGAGCACAAGCCACCACATCGTCGGAAAGGCGACGCCGAAAGCCGCGATGATGCCCAAAACTGCTAGCGCGTCGGTCATGTCGCCTCCCCCATTGCACCCGCCGACGATATGTGGCCATTGCGCAGCCTGCAATCGCAAGGCCGCACATGGACACCACCACCCTTCTCGCCATCGAACGCGCCGCCATCCGCGCCTGGCCGGCGCTGGAAACTTCAGAAATTGGCGGGTGGCTCTGGCGCTATTCGGCCGGTGGCTCGCAGCGGGCGAACTCGGTATCGGCCCTCGCCGATCCGGGGTGCGATGTGGAGACCGCGATCGACACCGCGGAAGCCCTCTATGCCGCGCGGGCCGCCCTCCCACAGTTCCAGATTACCGACGTCGCAAGCCCAAGTGATTTGGCCCAGCGCCTCGCCCGGCGCGGTTACCGCGTCAACGACCCCTGCACCACGCTGGCCGCCGAACTGGATGGTGGCATTGCGATGCCCGCCGAGGCCGTCATCCTGCCCCGCGCGGACGACACGTGGCTCGACACCTACACGAGCGTCATCACCGCGAACCGGAAGGCCATCGCACCTCTCATTCTGGCGCGTGTCCC
>JBFWQN010000559.1:0-3678 GCA_050249405.1 Hyphomicrobiaceae bacterium
CATCATCGAGGCCCAGGACCGCGAGATCGCCGAGCGATCAGGCCGCCCGAGAGGACGGATCAAATCGCTGGAGCGCGCGTCGACCCGCTGATCGGATTGCATTTCCATTTCTGTTACGGTCTTTCCGGCTGGTCCTCGTGACGTGCGTGAGCATGGGGACATGCCCTGCCAATTGTCGGGGGGCCAAATATCGGAGGGACCAATGCGAAGCTGGAGTTGGGCCGCATTGCCAGCAGGCGCCGCGGCATTGCTATTCGCTGCTGGCATGGCGATGGCCCAGCACCATAGTGGGCATGCTCCCGGCCGATCCGCCCCATCCGACACGCGCGTCCTGGTCGCCTTCCCGCCCAACCTGGCGGCACACACGCTGGCGAGCATGCGCGATCATCTCCACGCATTGCAGGAGATCAGCGAAGCCTTGTCGCTTGCCCGCTACGACGCGGCGGGAAAAATTGCCGAGGAGCGGCTGGGCATGTCGTCGCTCCGGCTGCACGGAGCGCACGAGGTTGCGAGCCACATGCCCAAGGGCATGCAGGACGCCGGCACGGCGATGCACCGGGCCGCGAGCCGGTTCGCCATTTCCGCGCAGAACGTATTCGTGACGGGCGATCCGAAGCCGGCGCTCGCCGATCTGAGCGAGGTCATGGGCGCCTGCGTCGGATGCCACGCCGGCTACCGTTTGAGATAGCGCGTTGCGGCGAGCTCGGCGGGCTGTCTGGACCGCCGCCCGCACCCGTGGTCGATCATCCCCGCCCGGTCTCGATCGGCAGGCTCGTGTCCTTGGCCCACTCACCCATCGAGGCGTCATAGAGCGCCAGCTTGTCGTAGCCGAGCTGGTGGAGCAGGAAAAGATCGATGGTCGCCGAGATGCCACCGCCGCAGTAGCAGATCACCTGCTTGTCCTTCGTGACCCCCTTTGCCTCGAGCTTGGCCTTGGCGTCCTCGAGGCTCGTGAAGCCCTTGGTCGCGGAATCGACGAGCGTCGCCGCCGACACGTTGACGCTGCCCGGCACGCGGCCCGGCCGGCCGTAGCGGCTGGGCTCGAGGCCATCGTGGAACTGCGGGCCCAGCGCGTTCACCGTCACCGCGTCGCCTTTGCCGATCGCCGCCTTCGTCGTCGCCGCGTCGACGAACAGCCCCGGCCGCGGACGGGCCTTGAAGGTGGCGGGCGGATAGCCCGTGGGCTCGCCGCTCTCGGTCGGCCGGCCCTCGGCCTTCCACTTGTCGAAGCCGCCGTCCAGCACCGCCGCATTGTCGAAGCCGAGCGCACGCAACATCCACCAGAAGCGCGTCGCCCACATCATCGTGCCGACGCTGTAGAGCACCACCCGCACACCCTCTCCGATCCCGTGCCGTGAGAAGGCCGCCTCGAGCGGTGCCGGGTCCTTCGGCATCATGAACCAGTGCTTCTGGCTGCGGTCGGAGAACTCGCCCTGCAGGTCGAGGAAGTCGGCGCCTGGGATATGCGCCTCTCGAAACGTCCGCAGGCCCGGCTCGGGCAGGTACGGCTCGTCGACGCCCGGCGGCGGCGGATTGTTGTAGGTGGTGCAATCGTAGACGCGGATGCCCGGCTTGCCGAGGATCGCGGCGAGGTCGTCGGTCGAGACGAGAGCATTCGGGTCGCGCATGTCTTCGGTCTCCTGGGTCATTCGTCAATAGCGGCAGGCATCGGGTCCCCGGCCGCCCGTAGGAGATGGAGGCTGAAGGGTGCGGTCCTTCCGGTCAAGACGGACGCACCGGGCGGCTCGTCGTGCGGGCTCTCCTCGCCGACCGGGAACCCGGACCCGGTCGCAATCATTTGGGACACGGAGGAGTGTCGCGTCATGCCGAAGAAGCACCGGGCTTATTGGAAGGGGTATTTGCGGCTGAGCCTCGTGACCATCGGGGTCGAGGTCTACAACGCGATCGAGAGCCAGAGCACGATCAGCTTCCGCCAGATTCACAAGCCCTCGGGCCGCCGGGTCCATTACGAGAAGGTCGTCGAAGGCGTCGGAAAGATCGAAAGCTCCGACATCGTGAAGGGCTTCGAGGTGGATGCGGATACCTACGTCACGCTCGAGCCTGACGAGATCGACGCCCTGAAGCTCGAGAGCAAGCGGACCATCGACCTCGTCCAGTTCGTCGATGCGCGCGAGGTGGATTACCGCTTTTTCGAGCGCCCCTACTTCGTCGCACCCGCCGATTCTCTCTCTGCCGAGGGCTATGTCGTCATTCGCGACGCACTCCGCAAAACGGGAAAGCTCGGTCTGGCGCAGGTCACCATCGCGGGCCGGGAATGGCTGGTCGCCATATCGGCCATCGGCGACGGCCTCATGATGGAGATGCTGCGCTACAATGAGGAATTGCGCGATCCGGCCGACTTCTTCGACGCCGTGCCGGCCGTGAAGCCCTCGAAAGAAATGGTCGAGCTCGCCATTCAGCTCATCGACAAGATCACGCGGCCCTTCGATCCAACTGTCTTTCGCGATCGGTATCAGGATGCCTTGAAGGCCCTCGTCCAGGAGAAGCTGAAAGGCAAGAAGGTCGTGGCGCCAGCCGACGAAGGTGGCCGGCCTCGCGGTGCCAACGTGATCGATCTGATGGAGGCCTTGAAGCGCAGCGTCGGTGACAACCGCGGCAACGAGGAGCCGGAGCCGCCCCGGACCAAGCGCGGCGCCCGCCCGGCGCCGAAAGCCCGTCGCCGGGGATAGCAGCCATGACCGGTCGCCTCGACGCCTACCGAGCCAAGCGCGATTTCACCCGCACGTCCGAGCCGGATGGCGAGGCGCCGATGGTGCGCCAGGCGGAGCACTTGCGCTTCGTCGTCCAGAAGCACGACGCGACGCGTCTTCATTACGATCTGCGCCTCGAGGTGGACGGCGTCTTCCGCTCCTGGGCCGTAACGCGGGGGCCCTCCCTCGATCCGGCCGAGAAGCGGCTGGCGGTCGAGGTCGAGGACCACCCGCTCGAGTACGGGGATTTCGAGGGCACCATCCCTGAGGACGTGTACGGAGGTGGCACCGTCATGGTCTGGGACCGGGGGTTCTGGGCGCCCGAGGACGGCGCCGACCCGGCAGCGGCCCTGGAGGATGGCCATCTGAAATTGATGCTGGTCGGCTCGAAGCTGAAAGGCAGCTGGGCGCTCGTCCGCATGAAGCCCCGCAAAGGCGAGACCCGGCACAACTGGCTGCTCATCAAGCACCGCGACCAATGGGCGACGCCAGAGAAGGACGTGCTGCGCCACGATCGCTCGGTCGCATCGGGACGCACCATGGCGGCGATCACGAAGGGCAAGGACCCGGGGCCAAGCCCGTTCCTCGGTCGCGAGGCCCGCTTCGGCGCTGCCGCGCGCTGGTCGTCGCGGCAACCGGAGAAGCCGTCTGCCGTCTCCGCGACACCAGCCGCCGTGAGCGCCAGGAGGGCGCCGACGTTCGACGTCAGCGCGCCGAAGCTCACGCACCCGGATCGCATCCTGTGGCCGGATGTCGGCCTCACGAAGCATGATCTCGCCGAGTATCTGCTGTCCGTCGCACCCCGCATGATCGAGCACTGCTACGGGCGCCCCTGCTCCTTCGTCCGCGCGCCGGACGGCATCGGGAGCGAGACGTTCTTCCAGCGACATGCGATGCGGGGTCAGCCGAAAAGCATCCACTCGGTGGTCCTCGACGAGGCCCACGAGCCCTATCTCGAGGTCGACGA
>JBFWQN010000560.1:0-3673 GCA_050249405.1 Hyphomicrobiaceae bacterium
GCTTCCCGGTGCAGGCGCAGGCGACGCGGGCAGTGCTGTTCGCGCTGTCGGTCGGCCTGCTCGGCCTCGCGTTCCTGCTCGCCCGTGTCCTCGTCACGTCGGCCTTCGGCAAGGTGCTCGTCGCCATTCGCGATGCCGAGAGCCGGACGCGGTTCCTGGGCTACCGGGTGGAGAACTACAAGCTGGTCGTCTTCACGGCGTCGGCCATGCTCGCCGGGCTTGCCGGTGCGCTCTACGTGCCTCAGGTCGGCATCATCAACCCGTCGGAGTTCGCGCCCGCCAACTCGATCGAGGCGGTGATCTGGGTGGCGGTCGGCGGGCGCGGTACGCTCGTCGGCGCGGTGGTCGGCGCCTTCGTCGTCAATCTGATGAAGACGGTCTTCACCACGGGCATGCTCGCCGCCTATTGGCTGTTCGTCCTCGGCGGGCTGTTCGTTCTCGTCACGCTGGCACTGCCGAAAGGCATCGTCGGCACCATCGAGGAGGCGATCGCCACGCGATCGCGCAAGACCACGGGCAATGGCCGCGCCTTGCCCGAGCCGGCGGAGTAGCCCCGATGCTCGATAGCCTCGCACCGCAGCCCGTGACCAACGCGCTTCTCTACGTCGACGGGGTTTCGGTCTCGTTCGACGGCTTCAAGGCGCTGAACGATCTCTCGCTGATCCTCGCCCACGGCGAGATGCGGGCCATCATCGGCCCGAATGGCGCCGGCAAGACCACGATGATGGACGTGATCACGGGGAAGACGCGGCCCGATACGGGCACGGTGCTGCTCGATGGGCGGCTCGACCTCACGGAGCTGGACGAGGCCGAGATCGCCGAGCTCGGCATCGGCCGCAAGTTCCAGAAGCCGACCGTGTTCGAGAGTCACACCGTCGCCGACAACATCCTGCTCGCGCTCAAGGCACCGCGCGATCCGCTCGCGGCGCTCTTCGGAGTGCGCAACCGCATGCCTCGCGACCGCATCGACGCCGTGCTGGAGACGGTGAAGCTGATCGACCTGCGCGACCGCCTCGCGGGAGGGCTCAGCCACGGCCAGAAGCAATGGCTCGAGATCGGCATGCTGCTCGCGCAGGATCCGAAGCTGCTGCTGGTCGACGAGCCGGTGGCCGGCATGACGGATGCCGAGACGGAGACGACGGCACATCTGCTGCGGGACATCGCGCGCAGCCATTCCGTGATCGTGGTCGAGCACGACATGCATTTCGTGCGGGCGCTCGGCGTGAAGGTCACGTGCCTGCACGAGGGCTCGGTTCTCGCCGAGGGCTCGATCGACGATGTCTCGGCCAACGAGCGGGTGGTCGAGGTCTATCTGGGGCGCTGAGAAGCAGGGGAACGACATGCTGCCACCGCATCAACCGGCACGGCGCAAAAAGCTCGCCGAGGCGAAGCCGCTGAAGCCGTCCGTGGCCAAGCCCGCGGCGGCAGGCATGACGATCGTGCTGACGCCGAAGGCCGCGAGGGAGATGCCGCGGCCGGCCATGCGCGTGCTCGGACGCACGCTATCGCCATCGCCGGCTACGGCCGTCCGGCCGAGGAGGATTGGGCCATGCTGAGCGTGGAAGGACTCGACCTGCATTATGGCGCCGCTCAGGCGTTGCGCGGCGTGTCCGTAACGGCGACGCCAGGTGCCGTCACGTGCGTTCTCGGACGCAACGGCGTCGGCAAGACCAGCCTGCTTCGGGCGATCTGCGGCCAGCACAAGATCTCGGGCGGCCGCATCGAGTGGCACGGCGAGGACATCTCGGCGCTGCCGTCGCACGAGCGGGCGCGGCGCGGCATTGCTTTCGTGCCGCAAGGCCGGGAGATTTTCCCCCTGCTGTCCGTCAAGGAGAATATCGAGACGGGCTTTGCGCCGCTGAAACGCAGCGAAAGAAAGATCCCCGATTATATATTCGAGCTATTCCCCGTGCTGAAATCGATGCTGCGCCGCCGCGGCGGCGATCTGTCCGGCGGGCAGCAGCAGCAGCTGGCGATTGCGCGGGCCCTCACCATGCGGCCGCGGCTGATCGTCCTCGACGAGCCGACCGAAGGCATCCAGCCGTCCATCATCAAGGACATCGGCCGGGCCATCGACACGCTTCGCAAGCGCGGCGACATGGCCATTCTCCTCGTCGAGCAGTACTTCGAGTTCGCGCGCGATCTTGCCGACAGCTACGCCGTGATGGACCGCGGGCAAGTCGTGCTGGCCGGAACCCGAGCCTCGATGGTGGAGAGCGATGTCCGACGTCATCTCTCGGTCTGAGATCGAGGCTCGACAGACGGCGGCCGAGGCGCTCGCCCCGGTGCGCGTCACCGGCGGCGTCAATGCGCGCTTCCTGTCGGACGGCACCCGCACCGTCGTCGCCAGCGTCGCGGAGCGCGGCGGCTACCGCATGACGAGGCCCTCGACGTTCGCCCCGCATTTGGAGGCGCTGCAGCTCAACTCGGCCGGTGGCATCGCGGGTGGCGACCGGATCGAGACCCGCTACGAGCTCGGCCCCGGCGCCGATGTCGTGCACACGACCTCATCCGGCGAGCGCGTGTACCGCACAGCCGGGCCGCCGGCGCGCCTCGAGCTTTCGGTGCTGCTCGAGCCCGGTGCACGCCTCGACTGGCTGCCGCACCAGACCCTCGTCTATGCCGGTGCCAGCCTCGATCGCCGAATCGAGGTGCAGATGGCATCCGATAGCCGCCTCCTTCTCGTGGAGATGCTGACTTTCGGGCGGCCAGAGAGCAACGAGGGCGACATGGCCGTGCGCATCAACGACCAGTGGCGGATCCGTCGCGATGGCCGTCTCGTCTATGCCGAGGCGCTGCGCTTCTCGGGCGTTCTCGGCGACGTGCTGACGCGGCCGGCGATCGGCGGCGGGGCGCGCGCCTCGGCCGTGCTGCTGCTCGTCGCGCGCGACGCGCCCGATCAGGTCGATCCCGTACGCCGCGTGCTGGAGAGTGACGCCTGGGAGAGCGGCGTCAGCGCCTGGGACGGTCTTCTGGCGGCGAGGCTTCTGGCGCAGCGGCCTGGACAGCTCGTCGCTGCCCTCGCCCGCGCGATTCCGATATTGTCCGGGCGGGCGCTGCCGCGCGTCTGGGCCACATGAGAGGGAAAGGGAGCCATGAACCTGACGCCCCGCGAGAAGGACAAGCTGCTGATCTCGATGGCGGCGATCGTCGCGCGCCGCCGGCTGGAGCGTGGCGTGAGGCTCAACCATCCCGAGGCCATCGCGCTGATCACCGATTTCGTGGTCGAGGGTGCCCGCGACGGCAAGAGCGTTTCGGAGCTGATGGCGGCCGGCGCGCAGGTGATCTCGCGCGCGCAAGTCATGGACGGCGTGCCGGAGATGATCCACGACGTGCAGGTGGAGGCGACGTTCCCGGACGGAACGAAGCTCGTCACCGTCCACAATCCCATTCGATGAGGGAGTCCTCGATGCGGAGCTTCTCGCGTGTGCTCGCGACGTCTGTCGCGCTTTCGGCCGTGGCCGCGATGCCGGCACTGGCCCATCCCGGCAATCATCACGGTATGTCGCTATCCGAGCTCGCCGCCCATCTCGGCCAGGGCTGGCATGCGCTGCTGCTCGCGGCGCCGGCCGTGACGGGGCTGCTCGCCGTCGCGCTCTGGCTCCGCCAACGGCGTGCTGCCGATCAGCGCAGCCGCACCACGAGGCAGCGGACATGATCCCTGGCGAAATCT
>JBFWQN010000561.1:0-3659 GCA_050249405.1 Hyphomicrobiaceae bacterium
CGCCAAGGAATACGGTTTCACCGTGAAGCTTTATCCGGTGCCGGCCGCCGAGATGCAGAATCAGTCGGCGCAATGGCTGAACGTGCGCAGGGATCGCCCGGACTGGATGGTGATGTGGGGCTGGGGCGCGATGAACCCGACCGCCGTCAAGGAAGCTTCCAAGATCAACTTCCCGATGGACCGGCTGGTCAGCGTCTATTGGGGCGGCGGCGAGGATGATGCGCGCCCGACCGGCCAGGACGCCAAGGGCTTCACCACGCTCGCCTTCAGCGCGACCGGAGCCAACTTCCCGGCGATCCAGGACATCCAGAAACACGTCATCGACAAGAAGAAAAGCCAGACGCCGCCCGACCGGATCGGCGAGTCGCACTACAACAAGGGTGTCTACAATTCCGTGCTGATCGCCGAAGCGATCCGCAATGCGCAGAAGCTCACCGGCAAGAAGGCCGTCACCGGCGAGGACGTGCGGCGCGGGCTGGAGACGCTGAACATCTCGGCGGCGCGCTGGAAGGAGATCGGTCTGCCGGAATTCGGCGCGCCGCTTGCGGTGTCTTGCACCGACCATAACGGCCATCAGGCGGCGTTCCTTCAGCAATGGGACGGCGCCAAGTGGGTGAAGATCAGCGACTGGATCCCGCCCATGAAGGATAAGGTGCGCCCGATGCTGGAAGCCGCCGCCAACGACTATGTCAGCAAGAACCAGCCCTGGCCGAAGCGCACGGAGCCTTGCGACAAGTCGTCGTGAGGTAGCCCTTCACCCTCCCCTGGAGGGGAGGGTCGGCGAGCATCGAACGGAAGTGAGATGCGAGCCGGGGTGGGGTGAATTCTCGGCGAATGCTTTCACCCCACCCCGCTGCTCGCTTCGCTCACGGCGACCCTCCCCCTCCAGGGGAGGGTGAAGAGGTCGTCTCATGTCCACCGCCACCGCGATACAGCAGAGTCCCGCGGAGAAAATCCTCTCCGTCAATAATATCGAGGTGCTCTACGACCACGTCATTCTGGTGCTCAAGGGCGTATCGCTCGATGTCGAGCGTGGCGGGATCGTGGCTTTGCTGGGCGCCAATGGCGCTGGCAAGACCACGACGCTGAAGGCTATTTCCAACCTGCTGCATTCGGAACGCGGCGAGGTCACCAAGGGCTCGATCGTGTTCGAGGGCGCCGAGGTACAGGACCTTTCCCCGAACGAGCTGGTGCGGCGCGGTTGCATCCAGGTGATGGAGGGCCGGCATTGCTTCGGCCATCTCACCATCGAGGAAAATCTCCTGACCGGCGCTTTCACTCGCAAGGACGGCAAGGCCGCGATCGCGCATGATCTCGAACTGGTCTACGGCTATTTCAAGCGCCTGCGCGAGCGCAAGAATTCGATGGCGGGCTATACCTCGGGCGGCGAGCAGCAGATGTGCGCGATCGGCCGAGCGCTGATGTCGCGCCCCAAGATGATCCTGCTCGACGAGCCGTCGATGGGGCTCGCGCCGCAGATCGTCGAGGAGATCTTCGAGATCGTGAAGGACCTCAACGCCAAGGAGGGCGTCTCCTTCCTGCTGGCCGAGCAGAACACCAACATGGCGCTGAAATATGCGCGCCACGGCTACATTCTGGAAAACGGCCGGGTGGTGATGGACGGCGACGCGAAATCGCTGTCGGAGAACGAGGACGTCAAGGAATTCTATCTCGGCATCGCCGAGGGCAAGCGCAAATCGTTCCGCGAGGGCAAGCATTACAAGCGGCGCAAGCGGTGGCTGGCGTAACGCATGGTCATTCCGGGCTGCGACTCGCAGGCAAGTTTACGCAGCCTGCGTAAACTTGCCTGCGAGTCGCGAACCCGGAATCCATAGCCCCGGTCTGTGTTTATGGATTCCGGGCCCGTGAACTTCGTTCGCGTCCCGGAATGACGGAGCAAAATGACTGACCACTACGATTTCCTCGAAACTCGGGATCCGGAGCGGCGCGAGCAGGAGACCGTCGCGAACCTGCCCGAATTGATCGCGCATGCGCTGAGCGCTTCCGGCTGGGCGAGGCAGCTTTCCGGCATCGATCCGAAAGAGGTCCATTCGCGCGCGGCGCTCGCAAGGCTTCCGGTCCTGCGCAAATCCGATCTGCCGCGATTGCAGGCCGAGACGCCGCCCTTCGGCGGCCTCAACGTCACGCCGCCCGGCAAGGCGAAGCGGCTCCTGATGTCGCCCGGACCGATCTTCGAGCCGGAAGGCCACGCCAAGGATTTCGCCAATGTGGCGCGCGCGATGTTTGCCGCGGGCTTCCGCGACGGCCAGGTCGTGCTCAACTGCTTCTCCTATCACCTGACGCCCGGCGCCTGGATGTTCGAATCCGCCGCGCACGCACTGGGCTGCGCGGTCATTCCCGGCGGCGTCGGCAATACCGAGCAGCAGGTCGAGGCGATCGCGCGGCTTCGGCCAGACGGCTATACCGGCACGCCCGATTTCCTGAAAATCCTGCTTGATACCGCGCAGGGCTCCGGCAGGGATATGTCGTCGCTCAGGCGCGGCCTCGTCTCGGGCGCTGCCTTGCCGCCGTCGCTGCGGCAGGAATTGTCGTCGCGCGGCGTCGAGGTGCTGCAATGCTATGCCGCCGCCGAGACCGGAGTGATCGCCTATGAGACGAAGGCGCGCGAAGGTCTCGTCGTAAACGAGGAAATTCTCGTCGAGATCGTGCGTCCGGGCACCGGCGATCCGGTGCCCGACGGCGAGGTGGGCGAGGTCGTGGTCACCACCTTCAATCGCGATTATCCAATGATCCGGCTCGCGACCGGCGACCTTTCCGCCGTGCTCGCCGGGCGTTCGCCCTGCGGGCGCACCAATACCCGCATCAAGGGCTGGATGGGGCGGGCCGACCAGACCACCAAGGTCAAGGGCATGTTCGTTCGGCCCGAGCAGATCGCCGAGCTTGCCCGGCGCCATCCCGCGCTCGGCCGGCTGCGGCTCGTCGTCACACGCGAGGACGAGCAGGACGCCATGACGCTGCATGCGGAGACAGCGCAGGCGGAGCCTGCGTTGAGCGACGCCGTCGCCGCGAGCCTGCAGGCCGTCACCAAACTGAAGGGCGCGGTGAAGCTCTGCGCGCCCGGCACGCTTGCCAATGACGGCAAGATCATCGCCGACGAGCGTCCGGTCTCTTGATCCCCTTGCAAGCCGAGGATGGACGCGTAAGGAAGGCGTTGTGACCGATATCCTGAAACCGCGCGACGCCAAGGAGGTGGAAGACGCAGTCGTCTGGGCCTTGTCCGAGGGCAAGACGCTGGAAGTCGCGGGGCAGGGCTCGAAGCGCGGGCTCGGGCGGCCGAGCCAGTCCGACTTCACGCTCGATCTTTCTGGATTGTCGGGCGTCACGCTTTACGAGCCTGAGGAATTGGTGCTGTCGGCGCGCGCCGGCACGCCGACAGCCGAAATCGAGAAGCTCGTCGCGGCGAGCAGTCAGGAACTCGCCTTCGAGCCGGCGGATTATGGGGCACTGCTCGGGGGCGAAGCCGGTCTTGGCACGATCGGAGGCGTGGTTGCCGCCAATCTTTCGGGTCCGCGCCGGATCAAGGCCGGCGCGGCGCGCGACCATTTCCTGGGCGTCCACGCAGTGTCGGGGCGCGGCGAGACCTTCAAGTCGGGCGGCCGGGTGGTGAAGAACGTCACCGGCTACGATCTCTGCAAGCT
>JBFWQN010000562.1:0-3656 GCA_050249405.1 Hyphomicrobiaceae bacterium
CTCCCTTCGTGATCAACCAGTGCATCATGGTGGGACTCGTCATCGCGTTCCCCGGCATGGTGATGCACTACAAGAAGCAGGCGCCGACGATGGCCCCCGGCGACGTCAAGATCGAGCTGCCCGGTGTCGGCATTCCCGGCTTCCCCGGCATTCCAGGCGTCCCGGCCATCCCTGGCATGCCCGGCCTGCCTCCCATCGGTGGTGCTTCTGGGGCAGGCCCCGGCGGTCAGCCGGGCGGCATTCCCGGCCTCGGCATCCCGCCGCCGGGCATCCCGGCCGGTGCACCACCCGCCCTCGCGCCTCCTTCGGCGCCTGCCATGCCGGCGGGCCCGCCACCGGGCCTGGCGCCGCCCACGAAGTAGCCATCGCAAAGGCATCGGGGCCAGCGCCAACAGCGCCGGCCCCCTTCTCGTCTCGCGTGGTCGGCCGCTACTTCTGCGCGTTACGATAGCGGATGGCGTAGCTGTCCATCGTGTACTCGGCCACCTGCCACCAGCTGACCTGCTCGTCGCGGAAGGCCCGCTGGCTCTCCCACAGCTCCTTGAATGCCGCGTTCTTGGCGCTGATCTCGGCGTAAAGCTCGTGCGCGGCCTTGTGGGCCGCATCCATCACGTCGGGCGTGAAGGGGGTCAGCACGGCACCGTTGGCGACGAGGCGGCGCAGCGCGACGATGTTGTCCGCGTCGTAGCGCTGCAGCACCCAGGCGTCGGCCTCGAGCACCGCCGATCTCAGGATCTGCTGGTAGCTCTTCGGAAGCCCCTCGAACTTTTCCTTGTTGACGATGAAGGCTGTCGTGGCATTCGGCTCCCACCAGCCCGGATAGTGATAGAATTTGGCCACCTTGTAGAAGCCGAGCTTCTCGTCGTCGTGCGGCCCGACCCACTCGGCGGCGTCGATCGTGCCCTTCTCGAGCGCCGGATAGATGTCGGCCGCCGCAATCTGCTGCGGCACAACTCCGAGCTTCTGCATCACCTTTCCGGCGAAGCCGCCCATGCGGAACTTGAGACCCTTCATGTCCGCGACGCTCTGGATCGGCTTCCTGAACCAGCCGCCCATCTGGCAGCCGGTATTGCCGGCCGGCATCATCACCACGTTGTATTTCGCAGCGAACTTGTTGATGAGGTCGAGGCCGCCGCCCTGCGTGAGCCAGGCGTTCTGCTGGCGCGCGTTGAGACCGAAGGGCAGGCACGTGCCGAACACGAAGGCATCGTCCTTGCCGAAATAATAGTACATGCCCGTATGGCCGGCCTCGATGGTGCTGTTCTGCACGGCATCGAGCACCTGCAGCGCCGGGACGATCTCGCCGGCGGCGAAGGGCTGGATCTGGAACTTGCCGTCGGTCATCGTGGCGACGCGCTTGCCGATCATCTCGGTGGCGCCGTAGCCGATGTCGAGCGACTTCGGCCAGCTCGCCGCGAGGCGCCACTTGATCTCCGGCATCGATTGCGCAATGGCGGGCGCCGCGAGCGTGCTCGCCGCGGCGCCGAGGCCGGCGGCTCCGGCGCCCTTCAGAAACTGGCGTCGGCGGGTGGGTTTCACAACATCCATTGGACTGCTCCCGAGACGCTGCCCTTATCTCGATGGCCCGCGCCGCTGGGCAGCATGCCGCGCGATCCTCGGCGGCGAGGAGCATCGACCTTGCCCGCGCCGCAGATCCAAGATCGTCCATGGTAGGCATGTCGGAGGTCCGGCGGAAAGCGTGCCCCTCGCAACGGCGCAGCACACACGCGAAAAGGCCCGGCGTCCAACGACGCCGGGCCTCGGTCGAGCAGGGCTCGGATTGCACTCAGAATGGCGGCACCAGCTCGTGTCGATGCCGCCGGCCGGAGCTACTTCTGCGCGTTGCGATAGCGGATCGCGTAGCTGTCCATCGTGTACTCGGCGATCTGCAGCCACAGGTTCGAGTCGTCGCGGAACGCCTTCTGGCTGTCCCACAGCTCCTTGAACGCCGCGTTCTTGCCGCCGATCTCGTCGTAGAGATCGTGCGACGCCTTGTGGCAGGCGTCCATGACCTCGGGCGTGAAGGGCGTCAGCACCGCGCCCTGGGCGACGAGGCGCTTCAGCGCCGCCAGATTGCCCGCATCGTACTTGGCGAGCACCCAGTTGTTGGCCTCGAGCGTGGCCGAGATCAGGATCTCCTGATAGGTCTTCGGCAGCTCGTTGAACTTGTCGCGGTTGACGATGAACCCGGTCGTCGACGTGGGCTCCCACCAGCCGGGATAGTGGTAGAACTTGGCGACCTTGTAGAAGCCGAGCTTCTCGTCGTCATAGGGACCGACCCACTCGGCGCCGTCGATGGTGCCCTTCTCGAGCGCCGGGTAGATGTCGCCGCCCGCGATCTGCTGCGGCACGACGCCGAGCTTCTGCATGACCTTGCCGGCGAAGCCGCCCATGCGGAACTTCAGGCCCTTCATGTCGTCGACGGTCTTGATCTGCTTGCGGAACCAGCCCCCCATCTGGCAGCCCGTGTTGCCGCCGGGAATGAGCTGGACGTTGTACTTGGCAGTGAATTTATTGAAGAGCTCGAGTCCGCCGCCGTGGATCAGCCAGGCGTTCTGCTGGCGGGTGTTGAGGCCGAACGGCAGGCAGGTGCCGAAGACGAAGGCGTCGTCCTTGCCGAAGTAGTAGTAGAGGGCGGTGTGGCCAGCCTCGACGGTGCCGTTCTGCACGGCGTCGAGCACCTGCAGGCCGGGGACGATCTCGCCCGCCGCGAACACCTGGATCTGGAACTTGCCGTCGGTCATCGCAGCGACGCGCTTGGCGATGTGCTCGGCGCCGCCATAGAGCGTGTCGAGCGACTTCGGCCAGCTGGCCGTCATGCGCCACTTCACCTCGGGCTGCGACTGCGCGATGGCCGGCGCGGCGACGGCCGCAAGGCCCACGCCCGTGGCGCCGGCTGTCTTCAGAAACTGGCGCCGCGGCGCACTCTTCGTGTCGGTCATTCCAACCTCTCCCTTGGACCTCGTCCGAACTTCCTGGCCTCGGCGCGCGCGGACACCACGCGCCGGCCCTCGCTCGAGCGGCATCGACCGCTTTCACCGCCGTCGGCCGTCGGTCAGGGGATGGGCCCGGACCGGCCAGCCTCCGCGCCTCCCTCCGATCGGCTCGCCATGAGGCACGACTGCATGCGACCCAATCCAAGCGGCCCCGAGGCGATCGACTCGGCCGTTCCTTACATCAGTTATGAGGATTTGCACATGCCACGGCGACCGCCGGCTTGTCCGAGCTCCGCGCAAAATGCCGCGCTTCCGGGCAGGTCGGTGGCGACGCGCCGGTGTCAGACCCGCCGTTTCTCCACCACCACGCCCGCCGCCGCCAGCCGCTCGATGGCTGCCTCGTCGAAGCCGTGCTCGCGCAGGACCTCCCGCGCGTGCGCCGAGAACTTCGGCGGCGGCGACGTCAGGCCGCCGGGCGTACGCGACAGACGAACCGGCGTGCCGGTGCCCTTGTACCAGTCCATCTCGTAGACCATGCCGCGCGCCTTGGTGTGCTCGCTCTCGAGCACCTCCTTGGTGTTGAGCACGGGGCCGCACGGCAGCCCCGACGCCAGCAGCTCCAGCGCGAACGTCATGCCATCCACCTCGCCGAGCTTGGCCGTGATGATCTCGTTCAAGGCATCGCGATTCTGCTGGCGGTCCTGGTTGGTCTTGAAACGC
>JBFWQN010000563.1:0-3610 GCA_050249405.1 Hyphomicrobiaceae bacterium
GGCGGCTCCATTGCGATCCTGGCCGCCCTGGCGTTTCCGGACGCGCACGTCGACGCGGTCGACATCTCCTCGGAGGCGCTGGCGCTTGCGGCCGAGAACGTGGCGCTGTGGGGCCTCGGCGACCGGGTCCGCCTTGTCGCGGGTGACCTGTACGCGCCGCTGGGCGAGTCCCGATACGACCTCGTTCTCTCCAACCCGCCCTATGTCACCGACGCCGCAGTCGCGGCCTTCCCGCCCGAGCACCGCGCCGAGCCCATGCTCGCTCACCGCGCCGGCGCCAGTGGTCTCGACATCGTGCAGCGCATCTTGACAGGCGCCGGCCGTCACCTGACGCCGGACGGGCAACTCGTGATTGAGGTCGGCCAGGCCGGCACCGCCCTTGCAGCGGCATATCCTGAGCTGCCGTTCCTGTGGATCGAGACTGCCACCAGCCGGGGCGAGGTGCTGGCCCTTCCCGCCTCGGCTTTTGCCGAGCGGCCGGTGGAGCCGAGGAGAAATCAGCGGTCGCGCCGACGGTGAGGCGCGGCCTTCCTTGGCGATGCGACCCGAGGCGGCATGCAGCAGCACCGCTTGTTCGCCAATTCCTCGCCCGTCACCGCCTTGCCGATGCCCGCCGGGCGGGATAAGTGCGATGCTCCCGGCTCGGGCCGATCGAGCCGATCCAGAGCTCGAGGCAGGCAGTCACGAGATGACGAGATCGAAGCATTTCATCGCATGCGCCGGTGCATTGGGCCTGCTCTCGGCCATCTTCCAGCTCACCACACCCGCTCTGGCTCAGCTGCGCGAGGTGCCGCCCTCGCGCGAGATTGCACGCTATTCCTATGCGCCGATCGTCAAGCGCACGGCCCCGGCTGTGGTCAACGTCTTCGTTCGTGGCCGCGTGCAGGTGCGCTCCCCGTTCGACGATCCGCTGTTCCGCCAGTTTTTCGGCGAGCGCTTCGGCATGCCGCAGGAGCGCGTGCAGTCGTCGCTCGGCTCGGGCGTCATCGTGTCGCCGGACGGCATCGTCGTCACCAATACGCACGTCATCAAGATTGGAGGGCAGGCCGAGATCAGGCTCGTCCTCGCCGACAAGCGCGAGTTTGACGCCAAGGTCATCCTCCAGGACGAGAAGACCGACATCGCGGTGCTGCGCATCGAGGGCGGGGACGGCAAGTTCCCCTTCCTCGAGTTCGAGAGCTCGGACGACCTCGAGGTGGGCGATCAGGTGCTCGCGATCGGCAACCCGTTCGGCGTTGGCCAGACCGTGACGAGCGGCATCGTCTCCGGCCTCCAGCGCACCGAGGTGACGCAATCCGAGGCCCAGGTGTTCATCCAGACCGACGCCGCCATCAACCCCGGAAATTCCGGAGGCGCCCTCGTCGACATGGCTGGCCGTCTCGTCGGCATCAATACCGCGATCTTCTCCCGCTCTGGCGGCTCGCACGGCATCGGCTTTGCCATCCCCTCCAATCTCGTGCGCGTCTACGTCGACAGCGCCCTGACGGGTCGCAAGGTGGAGCGGCCTTGGCTCGGTGCCCGCCTGGAGGCCGTCACCCGCGACATCGCCGATGCGCTGAAGCTCGAGCGCGCGACAGGCGCCGCCGTCATGCGCGTCTATGCGGCGAGCCCCGCCGCCGAGGCTCGTCTCGAGCCGGGCGATGTCATCGTCGCGGTCGACGGACAGGAGGTCGCCGATCCGCGCGCCGTTCAGTACCGCCTCACCACTCGCGGCGTCGGCAAGCGCTCTCGCCTCGACGTGATACGCCAGGGTCGTCGGCAGGTTGTGGAGGTGGCGCTGACGTCGGCGCCGCAGCCTTCGCGTGGCGATATCCGCAATCTCGCGGGCGTTCATCCCCTCGACGGGGCCCGCGTGGTCAATCTTTATCCGCCGCTCGCCGAGGAGCTGGGGCTCGACGAGACCGACGGGGTCGTCGTGGTGGAGGTGAAGTCGGGCTCGATCGCCGCCCGGCTGGGCTTCAAGGCCGGCGACGTCATCGTCTCCGTCGGCGACAAGGCGATCGACAGCGTGGCGACGCTCGAGCCGCTGCTGAAGGCGCGCCGGCGCGTGTGGCAGATGGCGATCAAACGAGACGGTCGGCTGGTGCAACTGCAGGTGCCGGGGTAGGCCGGCGATGGACGGTCGTGCCCGACGAGCCCGCTATGCGCCGGTGCGCGTCAGGCGTGCCGCATAAAATCCGTCCATTCCCGCCACGCCCGGAGCAGGCTCGTGGAAGGGTAGCGTTCTCAAGTCACCCTTGGCCGTGATCCAGTCGCTGCTACCGCCCGTGATCTCGTCGGCGGAGACGGGGCTGCGCCGGAAATCCGCGTGCGCCGCGAGAATAGCCTCGACCACGCCCTCGCCCTCCTCGGGCTCGATCGAGCAGACGCAATAGACCAGCCGTCCGCCGGGCTTCACGAGCCGCGACGCGCTCTCCAGAAGCCGCTGCTGCAGCGGCACGATGCGCCCGATGTCCCCCGGCCGCTTCAGGTGCAGCAGGTCCGGATGCCGGCGGATGGTCCCGGTCGACAGGCATGGCGCATCCAGCAGCACCGCGTCGAACGAGCGTCCGGACCTCCATGTCTCGATATCCGTGGTGACCGCCGCGACTCGGTCGGCATAGCCGAGGCGCGCCATGTTGGACTGCAGCCGTGCGACGCGCTCGGTCGAGATGTCGACCGCCTTGACGTGGGCCCCGGCGGCGGCCAGCGCGGCCGACTTGCCGCCGGGCGCCGCGCAGAGGTCAGCCACATCGAGGCCGTCCACCATGCCGAGCAGCCGCGACGGCAGCGCCGCGGCCGCGTCTTGCACCCACCACGCGCCGTCGGCAAAGCCCGGCAGCTCCTCCACCCGTCCAGCCTCTGCGAGGCGTACCGACCCCGTGGCCAGCAGGATGCCTCCGAGCCGCTCCGCCCATCCGGCTGCGTCCTCCTTCACCGAGATGTCGAGCTGCGCCTCCGTCAGGCTCGCCGTGGCGATGCGCCCTGCGGTTTCCTCGCCATAGGCTGCGCACCAGCGCTGCCAGAGCCAGTCCGGCATGTCGATGCGCGGCACATTGAGGCTCGCGACGATGGCCGGCCCGGTTTCTGCGACCCGGCGCAGCACGGCGTTGGCGAGCTTGTCGAAACGGCCCGCTTTCACGTCTTGCCGGCATTGCTCCACCGCGAGATTGATCGCCGCGTGTGCCGGTGTGCCGAGCAGCAGGATTTGCGCCGCCCCTGCCAGCAGGATGGCGCGGGGTCGCGTGGCGGCGAGTGGCAGCGGCCGCTCGAGGAACCGCCCGAGCACCGCGTCGAGCGTGCCGAGCCGCCTGAGCACCGTCGCTGCGATCAGCCGCGCGAAGCCGCGGTCGCGTGCCTCGAGCTTTGCGAAATCTGGCTTCCGGCCTGCCGTCTCGAGCGCCTCGTCGAGTGCGTGGCCGCCCGTGAGCACGGCCTCGATCAGCTGCACCGCGAGCCGCCGCGCGACGAGCCCGGCGGGCACCGCGGTTGCCGCTGCGGCCGACGGCCCATCGCTCGCGCCAGCGTCAGGCCGCTTGTCCCGCCGCCTCCAGTGCGATGGCTGGCGCGGTCCTTTCCCCGGTTGTGATCGGGTTGACTGTCCCTGGCGGCCGCTCGTCGGAGTTTTCAT
>JBFWQN010000564.1:0-3591 GCA_050249405.1 Hyphomicrobiaceae bacterium
ATCGAGCAGGCGGCGCTGCCCGCGCCGCTCGCTCGCATGCCGCCGTCGACGTGCTACGTCTCGCGGCTGTTCATGCAACTCTGACCGCCAGATGGGCGGTCCGCGCCGCTGGCGTCGACGATCATCCGCCCTTGGCCGTCTTGAGTATGAGGTCGAGGGCCTCTCGCGCCGGAAGCCCTTTCGCCTCGTTCTGCTTGACCCAGGACTCCCAGATCGGCTGACCTGCCTTGGCCTGCAGGGCAGCGGCCAGCTCCGGCGTGATCGTTACGCGCTCGAGGCCGGCTTGATCGAATAGCGGCACGTACTTTTCGTCGGCAGCCCGAAGGGCCGCGGCACCTGCTGCATATTGAGCTGCCTTGACGTCCTCCAGGAGCTTCTTGTACTCGGCCGGCAGTTTCTCATATGCCGATTTCGAGAAAACCCAGGCATTGTTGACAGCCCCGAGCTTCATGCCCACGGTGTACCACTTCGAGACCTGATAAATCTTGTAGGCGCCGAGGGCGTAG
Source organism: Hyphomicrobiaceae bacterium (assembly GCA_050249405.1). Classification (GTDB taxonomy): domain Bacteria; phylum Pseudomonadota; class Alphaproteobacteria; order Rhizobiales; family Hyphomicrobiaceae. The sequence continues at coordinate 507 of JBFWQN010000564.1, forward strand.
GTGAACGGCATTGCCACGGCCGAGAATGTGCCCCGCTCGAGCGCGGTATAAACCTCTGGTGCTGAAACGGACGTGGGCACGGCACCCAGCAGCTTCATGGCCTCGCCGGCCGTGCCGAGCACGCGCACGCGCATGCCCTTCCAGTCCTCGAGCGTCCTCGGAGGCTTGCCCGTGCCCATGAACTCGTAGACCGGCAGCAGCACGCCGTAGAGGGAAATGCCGTTCCATTTGGCCATTTCCTGCCTCGCCGGCTCCCAGGCGTTGAAGGCCTCCTGCACCTTCTGCAGTTGCTCGAGCGTGGCGATGGGCAGATAGGGCAGATCGATCGCCAGATGCAGGGGCACTTTTCCCGGAGTATATCCGAACGTCACCAGACCGCCCTGGATCGCCTCGATCTTGAGGCTGTCGAGAACCGACTTCGCTGGCGCAATCGATTCGGAATAATGTAGCTTGAACGTGAAATTGCCGCCCGATTTCTCGTCGATATATTTGGCGACCGTCTCAATCGGAACAGTTATCTCACGGGGAGGGCCGTAAATGGCGATATCCCAGACGATCTTGCTCTGGGCCTCCGCCGGCGGGCCGCTGCCAGCCAGAACGGCACCAGCCAACAGGCCGCATCTCAAAGCTTCGCGCAGCATCGTGCGTCTCCTCCTTCGCTCGTCGGCCAGTTGGGCCGCTTCTCGATTGATTGGTGATGGCAAGCGTCGGACGGGCTCGTCCGCTCCTCGATCTCCTTCCGACCTGACCGGTCTCGCCGAGGCGCCGAGGAGGGTTACACGTGCACCTGGAATGCCCGCCTCGTCCGATCGCCATCGCAGGGTCAGTCGGTTCGGGAGTGAAGGCAAGGGCTACCGCCGCGCGACCCGGAGGAGGGTCGCGGCGCCGGCGGCCGCGGGGGGAGAGGGACGGGAAGGTGTCAGCCGGCCTGTAAGCCGGGTTCTGTCTGGAGCCTCCCGTTTCCGGGCCGCTCCGCGACGGCCATTCGTCTGGGACGCCCGTCGCCGGGCGCCTCGAGCAACCAACCCGGGCAGCAGGCTGGATGAGCCCCGGCGCCGGAGTTGCCCCCGGCGCACGCGCCGCCCCTATTTGGTCTTGCTCCCGGTGGGGTTTGCCCTGCCGGCGACGTTACCGCCGCCGCGGTGCGCTCTTACCGCACCTTTTCACCCTTGCCGGGCCCGCGCGGCGGCCTTGCGGCAGCCGGCGCGATTGCCTGCACGGTTGCCGAGGGGGCAGCCGAAGCGCAGGCAAAAAGGGCCGTAGGCGGTATGGTCTCTGTGGCACTTTCCCTGGGGTCGCCCCCGGCGGCCGTTAGCCGCCACCGTTCATCCATGGAGCCCGGACTTTCCTCCAGCGATGCCCGCGACCTCGCGGCCGGGAGCACCGCCAGCGGCCGTCCGGCCGGCTGACACGTGCACTAACAGGAGCGCGTGCGGTCGCGTCAAGGTGCGTCGAGCGAAAGGAGCGATGCCGGCCGTCCGATCTCCTCCGGCCGCTTGTCCTCGCGCAGGTGCTGGAACACGGCATGGCGGAGCAGGCCGGCATCCGTCCAGAAGCGATAGGCGACCTCGGCGACGAGGACGGGCGACACCCAATGCACGTCCCGGCGTTGCGTTGCGGCCAGCGGCGTGGCGAGCGCCGACGACCCTCGGCGGATCGCCTGCAGGCCGTGCCAGAGCTCGTGCGCGGTGTCGAGCGACCATCCGGTGCCGACCCGGCCGGCATAGACGAGCCTGCCACCGTCGTAATAGCCGAGCACCAGCGAGCCGACGGTCTCCGAGCCGGCCCGGCTCGGGACGTAGCCTGCGACGACGAACGGATCGGCCAGCACGCACTTCGCCTTGATCCAATCGCCGCTGCGGCCGGAGCGGTAGAGGCTGTCGACGCGCTTGGAGACGACGCCCTCGAGACCCAGACGGCAGGCCTCAGCGAGAACCTTCGTGCCCGGGCCGACGAGGTGGGCGCTCAATTTCACCGGATTCACCGGGCCGTCCGGGCTTTCCTCGCGCAGCAGAGACGCAAGCAACGCCTTGCGCTCCAGCAGCGGCAGTGGACGCGTATCCTGGCCGTCGAGGTGCATCAGGTCGAAAGCCATCAGCCGCACGGCACTCGTGTTGCCGGACTTCAAGGCCTTCTGCAGGGCATCCATGCGCGAGACGCCATGCTCGTCCTCGACGACAGCCTCGCTGTCGATGATGGCACTCCTGGTGGTGATCGCCGGAAAAGCGCGAGCCAGATGCGCGAACCGTGCGGTCCAATCCAGGCCGTTGCGGGTCAGCAGCCGCACGCTGCGGGACCGCCCCTCCATCCGCACATGAGCCTGGACTCGGTAGCCGTCGAACTTGATCTCGTGCACCCACCCGTCGCCCTCCGGCGGCGGAGCAAGCCGCGCCAGACAGGGCTCGACGAAGGCTAGCTCGGTCGGTCCTGGTGCGGCCGGCTTTCGTCTCATCTGCCGTCCCCGAGGAGGCGTCGGATTGCCGGCAGCAGCGGCCGCGCGCCCTTCGCATAGTCCTCCCAGGCATTGCCCTTCAGCACCCGCGCCGGCGCCACCAGCGAGAATTGCTGCGGATCCAGACCTTTTCTCACCTGGTTCCACGTAAGCGGCATCGAGACCGGGGCTCCGGGGCGCGCACGCGGCGAGAACGGCGCCACCGCCGTCGCCAGCGTGTCGTTGCGGAGGTAATCGATGAAGATGCGCCCGTTGCGGACCCGCTTCGCCATGCTGGTGACGTAGCGGCCTGGGCTGTCGGCCGCCATCTGGGCGGCGAGCGTCTGCGTGAAGAGCTTGGCTTGGTCCCAGCTCACGGCCGCATCTGGCAGCAGCGGCACGACGACATGCAGGCCCTTGCCCCCTGTCGTCTTGCAGAAGGCCTCGAGCGCAAGCTGCCCAAGCCGCTCGCGCAGCTCCCGCGCCGCGTCGATGACCGCATCGAACGCTACGTCCGGGCCAGGGTCGAGGTCGAGCACGAGACGGCCGGGAACGTGAGGCTCGAAGGGTGCGCCGTTGCCGAGATGAAGCTCGATCACCGAGATCTGCGCCACGTCGACAATGGCCTGCGCGTCGTCGACCTCGAGATAGGGC
>JBFWQN010000565.1:0-3585 GCA_050249405.1 Hyphomicrobiaceae bacterium
TGACCTGCGTGAGCGTGGCGCCGAGCGGTTCATCGCCTTCCTGACGGATCGCGACTTCAAGCTCACGTTGAACGACGATGAGCTGCGCTGGGGCAAGCCCGTTATCAGCGGCGCAGTGCTTTACGGCCTGGCCAAGCCCAGTGAGGGGGAAGCCGTTTTCCTCGAGGTTCCTGGTGGCGAAGATCGCCTGATCGAGCATGGCGAGCTGATCGATCTGAGCGAGCCCGGCATCGAACGGTTCATCACCGTTCGGCTGACGTTCGAGATCATCGTCAATTCACGGCCGCGCACGGTGAACGCCCGCACGGTCACGTTCGAGCAGATCGTCCAGCTCGCCTTTCCGGGCCAGCACCAGCCCAACGTCGTTTTCTCGATGACGTACCGCCATGCCGCGTCGACGCCGCATGCGGGAGAGCTCGGGGCCGGCGGCTCGGTCGACGTCAAGAAGAAAGGCACGGTGTTCAATGTCACGCGCACTGTTCAGTCGTAATCCGGACCTCAAGCGGCTGCGGGACGAAGGTTACTTCGTCCAGCAGCAGGGCGGCCACGTCGTCATGCGGGAGGTGCCCTATGTCGATGCGCATCGCGAGGTGCGCATCGGTACGCTCATCTCCAGCCTCTTGCTGGCCGGTGATCAGACTCGCCCGCCCAACGCCCCTGGCGCCCATGTAGTCCATTGGAATGGCGACTTCCCGTGCCGCGCCGATGGGACGCCCATCCAGGGCATCTCGCATCAGGCCGGCGCCTTTGACCTCGGCCACGGCCTGAAAGCGACGCATAGCTTCTCCAGCAAGCCGGACGGGGGGTACACAGATTACCACCACAAGATGACGAGTTACGCGAACATCATCGCGGGTCCGGCCGCGGTGTTGAAGCCCGGTGCCACGCCGCGCACTTTCCGTGAGCCGGAAGAGGAGGAGGACAGCGTCTTCAACTATGTCGAGACCGCGTCCGATCGTGTCGGGATCGGCCTCCTGACCGAGCGCCTCATCAACGAGAGGGTCGCGATTATCGGCGTCGGTGGGACTGGCGGCTACATTTTGGATTTGGTCGCCAAGACGCCGGTCCGCGAAATCCGTCTCTTCGATAACGACGAGTTCTTGACCCACAATGCGTTTCGCGCGCCAGGCGCTCCGAGCCTGGAGGAACTGCGAGAGGCGCCCAAGAAGGTCGAGTATCTCAAGCGCATCTACAGCCAGATGCACCGGAATATCGTGGCGCACGACGCCGCGCTGGGCGCCGACAATCTCCACCTTCTTGACGGCATCACCTTCGCATTCCTGTCCCTCGACGCTGGAGACGCGAAGCGGTTGATCGTGGAGAAGCTCCAGACGATCGGTGCCGCGTTCGTCGATGTCGGCATGGGACTTGAGCTCGACGAGGGGTCGCTGGGCGGCATCCTGCGTGTCACCGCCAGTACGCCGGAGAAGCGGGATCATGTGCGGCAGCGCATTTCCTTCGCCGGCGGCGGCGCGAAGGATGTCTATGCCTCCAATATTCAGGTCGCGGATCTCAATGCCTTGAATGCCGTCCTCGCGGTCGTGAAGTGGAAGAAGATCCGCGGGTTCTATCGCGATCTCGAGCGTGAACATCACTGCACTTACACCACCGACGGCAACATGCTGATCAACGGGGATCTCGCGTGATGCGGCACAAGCGGCTCGAACATCGTTTCGTCGAACACATCCCCGAGCACCTTGAGGCAGGGATTCTTTATGTTTCGATGGAATATGCGACATCGGCTCACAGCTGCTGCTGCGGGTGCGGCGAGGAAGTTGTAGCACCCTTCACGCCGACGGACTGGAAGATGTCGTTCGACGGCGAGACTGTCTCGCTTCGTCCGTCGATCGGCAATTGGACGCTGAAGTGCCGGTCACATTATGTGATCGACCGCGGCAAGGTGATTGAAGCTGGTCCTTGGAGTAACGAGCAGGTTGAAGCCGAGCGACGTCGAGATCGTGCCGCTAAAGCACGCTTCTACGGTCAGTCTCCGCAGGCCGAACTTTCCGTTCAGCCAGCTATGCCCAAGACAACGTCAGGCTTTTGGCGCCGTATCTGGGGCTGGGTATCTGGCAAATCGTGACAACAAGTCCGGCGGTCACGTGCCGCCGGACTTGGGAGTTGTGCAAGCTACAACTAATGCGAGATAGTTGCGCGCGTGCGGAGAAGAAAAAGGGGGCGGGCTTCGTGGCAAAGATCAAGATCATTCACACCGCTGATTGGCAATTAGGGAAGCCATTCGGACGATTCCCAGCAGAGGTACGAGCGGCACTCGCGGAAGCCCGGCTTGATGCGATCGACAGCATTGCCGCTGCGGCGTCTTCGGCTGGCGCGGCGCACGTCATCGTGGCAGGAGACGTGTTCGATAATGCCGAGCCCGGTGACCGGGTCGTCATGCAGGCAATTTCCCGCATGGAACGCGCGCCGGTCACTTGGTGGCTGATGCCGGGAAACCACGACCATGTCCGCGCTGGCGGTCTTTGGAGCCGGGTGCGTGCCCGCGCGCCGTTGAACGTCCGAGTCATGGACACCCCCGAGCCCGTTGAAATGGAGGAAGGAGCCTGGCTGCTCCCGGCGCCATTGGCGCACCGCAAGGCCAGTTCCGATCCGACTGCGGCGATGGTCGATATGGCGACGCCGCCTGGCGCGCTGCGCATCGGCGTCGCTCACGGCTCGATCACTGAGTTTGGCGCCGCTGGTGAGAGCCCGAACCTGATTCCGCCGGATCGGGCACGGCTCGCAGGCCTTGACTACTTAGCGCTCGGCGATTGGCACGGCTTTCTCACCGTCGGCGATCGCACCGCCTACAGCGGCACTCCGGAGGTGGATCGCTTCGGTCGCGAGGAGGCGGGGGCCTGCATCGCCGTCGGCGTCCAGTCCTCCGATGCACCAGAACTCCTGCGCGTCGAGACCGGTCGTTATCGCTGGCTCTCCCGCCAATGGGTGGTAAGCGGCGTCGACGAAGTTGAACGTGACGCGGCCATGCTGCGCAATGAGGCGCGGCTGGCTGATGTGCTCCTCTTCCTGCGGCTGTCGGGTATAGTGAGCCTGTCCGACCGCGTAGCGATAACGGCGATGCTCGAGGATCGCCTCGCCCATGAACTCCGGCATCTGGATCTGGAGGCTGATGAGCTGGCCGCCCGTCCGAGCGCTGAGGACGTGGCGAGGATCGACGTGCAGGGTGCGCTTGGCGGGGCAGCGGAGTCGTTGCGCGCACGCGCCGAAGCCGGCGGCCCCGACTCACAGTTAGCCGCGGCGGCATTGGAGCGTCTGTACGTCGAAACGCTACGATATGGTGCGGAGGCTGCACGATGATCCTGAAATCGCTTGAGGTTGCGAATTTCCGGAAATTCCGGAATCCGCTGCGTATCGACGGCTTCGCTAATGGCTTGAACATCGTGGTCGAGCCGAATGAAAGCGGCAAATCGACGTTGCTTGAGGCGCTGCGGGCCGCCTTCTTCATCCGACATTCGGCAAAGACCGAGCTCGTCCGATCCTACGTCCCGAACGGCGATGACGTCGCTCCGCGCGTGGGCGTGGATTTCATGGTCGACGGACAATCCTGGAGTCTTGAGAAGCAATTCA
>JBFWQN010000566.1:0-3564 GCA_050249405.1 Hyphomicrobiaceae bacterium
GCAGCGTAGCAATCGCGCATCGCCTTGTGCATGGCCATGAACGGCGTCGTCGCATCGCAGACGAGGCGATAGCCGAGCCGGCCGAGCTCTTCGAGCGAGAGACCGACCGCCCGGCGCCGGTCATCGGAGGTGAGCAGCATCAGCGGTCCGCCGAGCTTCTCGCCGATAGTCGCCACCTGGTCCGGCGTCTTTGCCAGCACGTAGAGCATGTCGGCGCCCGCCTTGCGGTAGGCCTCGGCCCGGCGGAGCGCCTCGTCGAGGCTGTGCATGCGCGCCGCGTTGGTGCGACCGATGATGACGAGATCGCCGCGGCGCGCGGCGACGCATTCCTTGATCTTCGCCACCATCAGCTCGGTCGGCACGACGTGCTCGATGCCGATGTGGTGGTGGGCGCGCTTGGGCAGGATCTGGTCCTCGATCTCGATGGCCGCGAAACCCGCCGCCTCGGTCATGCCGATGGTGCGGTGCATGTGCATGGGATCGCCGAAGCCGCAGGCGCCGTCGAGAACGAGCGGAAGCGGCGAGACTGCGCGGATATCCAGCGCCGCCTGGCACAGCTCCGAGATGTTGAGATTGGCCTCGGTCACGCACTTCATGTAGCCGGTCGAGCCGCCGCCGAGATAGGCGGCCTTGAAGCCGGCCTGCTCGGCAAGCCTCGCCATGATCGGGTTCAGGACGAGCGGCGCGAGCAGGGGCTTCGGGCCGGCGATCATCTCGCGGAACGTGGGCATGGTGGTCCTCCTTGGCCGTTCATGCGCCGAGCGTGACATCGCCGGTGCAGACGTCAATGCGGTTGCAGGCCGGCTACGCGCGGCCGGCCGCGGCGAGCTTGTGGCGCGTTCCCTTCGCGGGCGGCGCCTCGGGGGGGCCGGCGAAGCACTGGGCGATCGCCATCCAGCGCGTGGCGGTGTCGCCCGACACGTCGAGCCGGGTGTCGGCTACGCTCCGCACCTGCGTCACCACCTGGCAGAACTCGAGCGCCGAGCCGGCGACGTGACCGCCCGCCGAGCCCTCGTGCCACTGCCAGACGGCGCCCGACGGCGCCTCGAGGCGGACATGCGGCGGCGCCGGCGGCACGGGCAGGCCGCGATTGACGAAGGTCCAGCCGAACGTGCGTACGCCGATGACGGCGATATTCTCGAGCCGGTCGGTGGGTGTCCGGTCGAGGCCCTGAATGTCGTAGACATCATGGCCGTGCGACCAGACCTCCATCTGGCGCGCTGTCGCGAACATGCGCACCCCCATGTCCGGCCCTGACCACTTTAACCGTGCGTCGGGCCCGAGCGCGGCGAGAACGTCGGCGAGGCGGTCGGCCCTGGCCTTCCACACCTCGAGCAGTGCACGGCCGGTGAGATGTCCGAATTGCCGGCGGGCATCGTCGCGGGGACTGAGCCCGGCGGTGCGCTGAGCCCGGCGCTCGGCCAGCACCGCCTGGAACCGCTCGGGGCTTTCGGCACTGAGCAGCCCCATGTGGTCGCCCTGATGCAGATGGCGCACGAGATCGGCAATCGTGTAGCCCTTGAACTGGGTGACGGTCTCCCAGGCGGGCTCGTCCAGTCGCTCGAGCACGGTGGCGAGCTCGGCTACCTCGGCCCTGAAATCGTCGATCTGGCGCATCCCGACCCGCTCCTCAGACTCCGGCATCGCGCGTATGGTCGTGGAGGCTGGCGGCGCTTTCAAGCAGGTTCCGGAGGATGGCTCGCATCCACCGCCGTTGACGCCTGCTGCGGCGCGGTGTTCACCTGCCTACGTCGAATACTTCCGGAACGCCGCATGGCACGCGAGACGAGCGAGCGCAGGGACTACGACGTGGCCGTCGTCGGCGGCGGCCTCGTGGGCGCGGCCGTAGCGTGGGGGCTCGCGCGGATCGGGCAGCGCGTCGCCCTGCTCGACGAGGGAGACGACGCCAAGCGCGCCTCACGCGGCAACTTCGCGCTGGTCTGGGTGCAATCCAAAGGCCTCGGCATGGCCGAGTATGCTGGTTGGACGGTACGCTCGTCGGAGGCCTGGGCCGGCCTCGCCGCGCTGCTGCACGAGGAGACCGGCGTCGACGTCCATTTCGAGCGGCCGGGCGGCTTTCACCTCGCCTTGTCGGAGCGGGAGCTCGAGGCGCGGGCGCAAACCCTGAAGCGACTGCACAACCAGCCGCGCATGACCGGCTACGAGACGAAAATCCTCGGCGCTGCCGAGGTTCGCAAGATGCTGCCGGAGATCGGCCCGGACGTGGCGGGCGGCAGCTATTGTCCGCTCGACGGCCACGTCAACTCGCAGAAGCTGTTGCGCGCGCTCCATACCGGCTTCGCGCGGCACGGCGGCAGCTACCTGCCCGGGCGCCGGGTCGCCGGCATCGGCAGCCGGGACGGGGCGTTCCGCCTCGCCACACAGAAGGGCGAGATCGTGGCCGGCAAGGTGGTGCTCGCCGCCGGCAATGCCAACATGGCGCTGGCGCCGATGGTGGGGCTCTCGGCACCCATGCTGCCCGAGCGCGGGCAGATCATCGTCACCGAGCGCGTGCAGCCTTTCCTGCGCCACCCAATCGTGACCATCCGGCAGACCGACGAGGGCAGCGTGATGATCGGCGACAGCCGGGAGGAGGCGACCGATCCGGCCGGCATGACGCAGCCCATCAATTCGGTGATGGCGGCCCGTGCCGTGCGCATGCTCCCGCTCCTCGCGCGGCTCAACGTGGTGCGCACATGGTCCGCCATCCGCGTCATGACCGGCGACGGCTTTCCGATCTACGAGCAATCGACATCGATGCCCGGCGCTTTCGTCGTGACCTGCCATTCGGGCGTGACGCTCGCGGCGAACCACGCCCTCGAGATCGCGCCGATGATCGCCAAGGGCGCGCTCGACCCGTCGCTCGACGTTTTCTCGGCCCGGAGGCTCGATGCTCGCGCGCGTCAATGACCGCCCATCGAGGCCGGTGGCCGTCTCCATCGACGGACGACCGTTCACGGCACGGGCCGGCGACAGCGTGGCCGTCGCGCTGCTCGAGGCGGGTCATGCCGCCTGCCGCGTGTCCGGCGTGTCCGAAAGCCCGCGCGGGCCCTATTGCCTGATGGGCGTGTGCTTCGAGTGCCTCGTGACCATCGACGGCGTCGCCAACCGGCAGGGCTGTCTCATCGAGGTGCGCGACGGGATGAGCATCGAGACGCAGCGCACGCGGCGGGAGGCCGGCCGATGAGCCGCCTCGACGAGTTGAGGGGGAGCTGGGACGTGATCGTGGTCGGCGCCGGGCCGGCCGGCATGGCGGCCGCCACGGTCACTGCCTCGGCGGGCCTCGCGACACTGCTCGTCGACGAGGGGCCAGGGCCGGGCGGGCAGGTGTGGCGGGCCGTCACGACGACGCCGGTGATGAGGCGCCCCGTGCTCGGCGAGGACTATTGGGCCGGCTCCGACAGCGTGCGCTCGTTCATGGCCTCAGGCGCGCGCTATCTTCCCGGCGCGCAGGTATGGAGCCTCGACAAGGACGGCAGAACGGGCGTCGTCGCAGACGGTGCCGCACGGCACGTGACGGCGAAGCGCGTGATCATCGCGACGGGGGCGCTGGAACGGCCCATG
>JBFWQN010000567.1:0-3572 GCA_050249405.1 Hyphomicrobiaceae bacterium
AGATCCCGGTGCTGCTGCTCACGGGCACACGCTCGCCGCCGATCCTCGGCCGCATGGTGCGTCGGCTGGCGGCGCTGATGCCGTCGGCCGAGGTGGTCGCCATCCCCGAGGCCGGCCACATGGGCCCCGTCGCCCGGCCCGACATCGTGGCGGATGCCATCCGGGCGTTTCTCGCGCGGCGATTGACGACTGGCCCGTGACGTTGCGGCAGTTATCCACGCCCGACCGTGACCCCGACACACTTCGGCGCTAATCATGCGCCAACGAGGCCGCTCCGAACGGGCCGAATCAGGCTCCATGAGGTCGGCCCCACCGTGAGATGCGCCGCATGCCGAACAACGATTGGAGCTCGCGCCCGCCGCCCGATCTCGGCCATGTCCGGCCGGACCGGCCGAGCCCGGCGCCAACCACGCGCCCGTATTCCGAGCCGCGCGGAGATCTTCGGTCGGCCAATCCCTCCCGGCCGCGAAGCGAGCGGCGCATGCACGCGGCACCGCCTCCCCGCCGGGAGCTGCCGCCCGAGCGCAGAAGCGGCTTGGGCCGGGTGGCCCTCTACATCCTCGGCGGTCTCGTCACGCTCGCGGTAGCCGCCGCCGCCCTGCTGCTGGTCTATCCACCGACCGATCTGGTGCGAGGCCGCCTCGCCGCCGAGGTCGAGCGCCAAACCGGCCGCAAGCTCGCCATCCGCGATGCCGGAATAACGCTCGCCTCCGGCCTCGGCGTGAGACTGTCGGGCGTCTCGCTGTCGGCGCCGCCGGCCATGGGCGGCCGTCCACTCCTCACCGCCGAGCGCATCGACGTGAGCCTGTCGCTGCTGCCGCTCGTCCTGCGCGAGGTGAAGCTGGAGCAGCTGACGCTCGTCCGCCCCGTGCTCGAGCTCCGCGTGGACGGGTCCGGACGAAGAAGCTGGGACTTTGCCGCCGAGCGAGCTCTCGGCGCACCACGCTACGCCCAGGCGTCGGGCCGGGCGACGGATGCCGGGCTGCCGGCCGAGCTCAAAGAGTTCGTGCGCAACGCCTCGCCGCCCGGTCAGGGACGTGCAGCAGCAGGGCTCGGCCTCGAGGGTCTGTCGCTCGCCGACGTGCGCATCGAAGGCGGCCGCATCCGCTACGAGGACGGCCGGGCGGGCGTCACGCATGACGTCAGGGGGATCGACGCCACGCTGTCGCTGCCGGCCGTCGGCGGACCGCTCTCGGTCAAGGGCAACGTGACATTCGCCGCCGAGCGGATCGCCGTCGACGCGCGGATAGATCAGCTGCGCGATCTGTTGGCCGAGCGAATCGTGCCTGCGCGGATCAAGCTCGACGGCTCGTCGCTCGCTGCGAGCTTCGACGGGCGCCTGGCGGCGGGAGCGCAACCCGCGGGCGAAGGGCGCCTCATCCTCAAGAGCGCCGCGCCGGCCGCCGTCGCGCGCGCGATGGAGCTGCCGATCTCGGGGCTGGAGGGCCTCGGCCCCGTCGCCTTCGAGGGCCAGATCAAGGTCGCGCCCCTCAGCGTCTCGATCGCCTCGTCGACCTTCTCGTCCGCGGCTATGGCAGGCACGGGAGCGGCGGCCATCGAGCTTGCGGCCGAGCGGCCATCGCTCACGGCCAACCTGCGGCTCGCCTCGCTCGACGTCGAGCGGCTTTCCGGCATCGCCCTCGTCGCGCGGCCGTCTGCAGCCACGGCCGCGGGACGGTTCGCGGCCCCTGCCGCCGTCGCCACGCCTCCCGCGGCTGGCCCCGCAACGGCACCGCCGGGGTCCATCGGCGATTTGATCGAGCGCGAGACCGCCCCTCCCGCAACCTCCCCGGCCACGCGCGTGCACGGCTTCCGCCAGCGCGCGGGCAATCAGTGGGATGTCGACGCGATCGACACCGGTCTGCTCAAGACGTTCGACGCCGACATCCGCGCCACCGTCACCATGCTCAAGCTGCCGCGCCTCGAATTGCAGGGAGTGCAGGCCGGCGCCGAGCTGAAGAGCGGCGTTCTCCGCGCCAGTCTCACCGACGCACAGGTGGCCGGTGGCCATATTCGCGGCCTCGTCTCGCTCGATTCGCGCCAGGCGGCGCTGACGGTCGGCGCCAACCTCTCCGGCGACAGCGTCGCCATGAAGCCCCTGCTCGATGCAGCCGGCATCGATCTGCTCGATGGCCGCGGCCGGGCGGTGGTCGCCGTCAGCGCCCAGGGCACGAGCGAGCGCGAGCTGATCTCGACGCTCGGTGGCCGCGCCGATCTCAAGATCTCTGACGGACACCTGCACGGCTGGGACGCGCAGGCCATCGTGGACGGGCTGGTCCGGGGCCAGATGCCGCCCGCACACCGTCAGGGCGGCACCCGCACCCCCTTCCGGGAGCTCTCCGCGACCTTCCAGATCGCCCAGGGCGTCGCTCGCACCAAGGACATCAGGCTGGACGGCAATGCGCTTTCGGCCTCGGGCACCGGAACGGTCAACATCGTCGATCGCAACGTCGACTTCACCCTGAAGCCGCGCGTGGCGGCGGGCGGACTGGAGGTGCCGGTGCGCATCGCCGGCTCCTGGGAAGACCCGAGCGTCGTGGCCGACGTTGCTGGTGCCCTCAAGAGCCCCCAGGCGCAGGAGGCGGTCCGACAACTGAAGGACGGCAATGTCGAGGGGGCGCTCAGGAGCGTGCTCGGCAATGGTCCGAAGGCGGACGAGAAGATCGGCAAAGCCAAGGAGCTGCTGCGCGGCTTCCTCGGACGCTGAAGCACTTTCCGCCCTCGTCCGATACGTTGCCGGGGCATGTCGGGTCCGTCGTGGAAGCCGCTCGGCAAAGCCCCTGAAATCGCGCGCTAACGGTTCCTTACGGTACCGGGATTTTTTTTTGGACCTCCGGGGGCAAATACCGCTTGCACCGGGGGGCGATTGGCCTCATATGCGCGCTCGCCGTTCGACCACCTGCCCTCAAGGTCAAGGTACATCCCCAAACCCCAAAGGTAAGGAGCGGACGGGTCACAATCTGTCTACTGGTTGGGGAGGGTCATATGGCCTACAATGACGCCCTCTTCCAATTGGGGATGGACTTGACTCGTTCAAGCCCCGCCCAAACGGAAGATCTTTCTGAGAAGACCGCGCATATCGCGCACGAGAACGACGAAGCCCGCAAGGACTTCTTCAAAGAGCGCGATGGCGTGAGGTTTGCGGGAACGCACCTCATCATCGACCTGTTCGGCGCCCGCCGGCTCGACGACTTGAAGCATGTCGAGCGGACGCTGAAGCGTTGTGTAGACGTGGCCGGGGCAACGCTCCTCCACATCCACCTCCATCACTTCACGCCGAATGGCGGCGTGTCGGGCGTGGCGGTGCTGTCGGAGAGCCATATCTCGATCCACAGCTGGCCCGAGGCCAACTACGCGGCCCTCGACGTGTTCATGTGCGGCGACGCCAAGCCACACCTGGCCGTCGGCGTGCTGAAGGAAGCCTTCGAGGCCGACGACGTCGTCGTGAAGGAGCACCTTCGCGGCGAGGAGCTCGAGCAGCTCCAGTGGCAGCAGGCCGCGAGCCGGAAGGCTCCCGTCCGACTGCCGAAGCGCGAGAAGGAGCGCCGCGTCAAGGCGGCCTGAGCTCGTCG
>JBFWQN010000568.1:0-3572 GCA_050249405.1 Hyphomicrobiaceae bacterium
GGAAGGTGGTCGTTCAGCGTGTCGGCGCCGCCGCGATAGGGGATGTGCAGGATGTCGACGCCGAACTTGTTCTTCACGGCCTCGATGCGCAGATGATTGGCCATGCCGACGCCCGACGAGCCGTAGACGAGCTTGCCGGGATTCTTCTTGGCGTATTCGATCATCTCCTTGAACGTCTTGATGCCGAGCGACGGGTGGATGGTGAAGCCGACGATGGCGTCACCCGTGCGCGCGACCGGCTCGAGGTCCTTCACGGCGTCGAAGTTGACCTTGCGTAGCTGCGGCACCACGGCGATCGAGGCGTTGGGCGTGTAGATGAGCGTGTAGCCGTCGGGCGGCGACTTCACGACGGATTCGATGCCGATCGAGCCGCTGGCGCCCCCGCCCCGGTTCTCGATGACGAACTGCTGGCCGAAGGCCTGTGTGAGCTTCTCGGCCCATACGCGCGCCGTCTGGTCGGTGGCGCCCCCGGCCGCGAACGGCACGACGATTTTCACCGGCCGGTCGGGCCACGTCGCGCCCGTCTGCGCGACTGCGGGGTATGCGGCCGCTCCGGCGACCAGGGCTGTCGTTGCGAGAGCGAGAAACGAGCGTCGAAGCATTCGGTTTCCTCCTCATCGCCGGAGCCGGTTTCGGCCGCGCTACTCCAGCTTTATATTTGCAGTCTTGATCAGAGCGCCGCTGATCTCGAAATCCTGCTGGTTCGCCTTGGCCATCTGCTCGGGCGTCTGAATTACGGGAACAGCGTAGACCGACCGGAGCTTCGCCGTCATCTCCGGCGTCCGGGCGAGCTCCGCCAGACGAGGCGCGGGCCCCGGCCGAGACCGGAGCCCGCGCTCCATCATGGATTGATCACCGTGAGATCGAGGGGATCGATCAACATCACTCGAGCTTGATGTTGGCCGCCTTGATGACCTCGAGGTTCGCCTTGATGTCGGCCTGCAGCGCCTTCTGAAGGTCGGACGGGGACATCGGCTCCGGTATGGCGTTGACGGTCCAGAGCTTCGCCCGAACATCGGCGTTTTTCGACAGCTCCACCATTTTGGCGTTCATCCGGGTCACAATTCCCTCCGGCAATCCTTTCGGACCATAGAACCCGAAGAAAATCGGGACATCGGCGCCGACGACACCGACCTCGCTCAACGTCGGCACGTCAGGGAAATCGGGGTTGCGCTGCTTTCCGTTGATTGCAAGCAGCAGAAGCTTGCCGGCCTTGACGTGAGGCAGGGTCACCGGCTCGTTCTGCATGTGCACATTGCCGGGGAGCAAATCGTTGAGCGCGTCGGCTCCGCCGCGGTAGGGAACATGCAGAATATCGATGCCGGCCTTGAGCTTCAGCGCCTCGAGGCGGAAATGATTGGCAGTGCCGTTGCCGGATGAGGCATACGTCACCTTGCCGGGATTTTTCTTGGCGTATTCGATCAGCTCTTTCATCGATTTCACGCCGAGCTTCGGATGAACGGCGAAGCCATTCAACACTTCGCCGGTGTGTCCGATAGGCACGACGTCGGTGAGCGGATCGTATGGGGTGTTGCGGAGGCTCGGCAAAATCGAAAGGACGGCGTTCGGCGACATGATCAGCGTGTAGCCGTCGGGCGCCGACTTGACGAGCGCCTCCATGCCGATCATGCCGGAGGCGCCTCCTCGATTCTCGATGACGAATTGCTGGCCGAAAGCTTTCGACAGCTCCTCCGCCCAGGGACGTGCGATTGCGTCCGTGGCGCCGCCGGCTGCGTATGGAACGATGACTCGCACCGGCCTATCGGGCCACTTGTCGGCCTGTGCTGCGGATTTCTCAGGCAACCACACACTCGCTGCCAGCATGGCAGCGAGTGTCATAAACGTGCGACGGATCACGGCAACCCTCCTTTTTGTGCTCTTCGAGCTTCCTCCTTTTCGCGGGTTTTCGCCCGCCCGGCTGGCCCCGGTCCTGCTCTCCGGCAGGATTTCGATGGCCGGCCGGCAAGCCCGCTACTCGAGCTTGATGTTGGCGGCCTTGATCAGGTCCGCGTTGCGCTTCGTGTCCGCCTCGAGATAGGCACGCATCTGATCCGGCGTCTCGATCGGGCACTGCGTGTTGATGGCGCGCAGCCGCGCTTTCATGTCGTCGCCCTTGGCGAGCTCGACCACTTTCGCATTGAAGGCTTTGATGATCTCGCCCGGCGTACCGGCCGGCGCCTGGATCGAGTACCAGATCGGCACGTCCGCATCCTTCACGCCGAGCTCGGTCAGCGTCGGCACATCCGGGAAGTCGGGATTGCGCGTGGCATGATTGATGTTGAGCAGGATCAGCTTGCCCGCCTTGACGTGGGGCAGCACGTTGATCTCGTTCATCATGTGCACGTTACCGGGCAGCAGATCGTTGAGCGCGTCGGCGCTGCCACGGTAGGGCACGTGCAGGATGTCGATGCCGGTCTTCCACTTCAGCATCTCGAGCCGAAGCTGCGTCGCGGTGCCGAGACCGGCGGAGCCGTAGCTGAGCTTGCCGGGGTTCTTCTTCGCGTAGTCGAGGAGCTCGGCGAAGGTCTTGACCCCGACCGACGGGTGAATGACGAACCCGGACACCAGATCGCCGACCCTGGCGACCGGCTCGAAGCCTTTCACGGCGTCGTAGGGCGTTTTTCTGAGGCTCGGGAGCACCGAGAGGGTCGCATTGGGTGTGAATAGGAAGGTGTAGCCGTCGGGCGTTGCCTTGGATGCGGCCTCCGTCCCGATCATGCCACCGGCGCCGCCGCGATGCTCGAGCACGAACTGCTGGCCGAGCTCCTTGGACAGCACGTCCGCCCACGGCCGCGCGATGAGGTCCGTCGCTCCGCCCGGCGCATAGGGAAGGATCAGCTTGACGGGCTTGTCGGGCCAGGCCGCTGCGCGGGCACCGGCGAGCGGCAGGCTGCCGGCGGCGACGGCCGAGCCGGCCAGACCGAGGAAAGTGCGACGGCGCATTCTTTGAGAGCTCCTTGCTTGGTTGTCGCCGGACGGCGGATCGGCCGTCCGGCACGGGGCGTTTCGAATTACTCCTGAAAGGCCTCTTCTCGCACCTTCCTAAAGTTCGGCAGCATCACCAGCGCGAACACGATGGCTGCGATGATGAGGAAGGTGAGCGAGAGCGGCCTTTGGAAAAAGATGAACGGGTCGCCGCGCGACAGCAGCATCGCGCGCCGCATGTAGACCTCCATCAGCGGCCCGAGCAGGAAGCCGAGCAGCAGCGGCGCGGGCTCGCAGCCGAACTTCACGAAGACGTACCCGAGCGTTCCGAAGAACGCCATGAACATCACCTCGGACCAGAGGTTGTTCAGGCTGTAGACGCCGATGCAGCAGAAGAACAGGATTGAGATCGCCAGGAGGCGGTAGGGCACCAGCAGCATCTTCACCCACATGCCGATCAGCGGCAGGTTGAGCACCACCAGCATGGCGTTGCCGAGCCACATCGACACGATCATGCCCCAGAACAGCCCCGGCTTCTGCTCCATGACCTGCGGCCCGGGCACGATGCCGTGGATCATCATGCCGCCGATCATCATGGCCATCACCGCGTTCGACGGAATGCCGAGCGTGAGCATGGGGATGAACGA
>JBFWQN010000569.1:0-3559 GCA_050249405.1 Hyphomicrobiaceae bacterium
GCGCGGGTGGTCCCTGCCGGCTCCGGCACGTCGCAGCGATGGACGGAGTGGTGCTACTTCAGGACGCCCTTCTCCTTGTAGAACTTCTCGGCACCGGGATGCAGCGGCACCTTCACCGCCTTCAGCGCCGAGGCGAGCTGGATCTCCTTGGCCTTGGCATGGCCGTTGTCGAGCAGCTTGCGCGTGTTGGCATTCCAGAGCGCCGTCGTCACGTCGTAAACCAGCTTCTCCGGCACATCCGAGCCGACGATCCACTGCGCGCCGACCGCGACCGACTTCACCTCGGCCTTCTGGCCCTCGTAGGTGCCCGCCTTGATCGGATCGGCATAGTAGTAGGGCAGCGCCTTGAGGAAGGTGTCGATCTCGGCGTCGGTGAGCGAGTAGACCTCCATGCCTTTCGTTGCCGCGAGCTGCGAGATGGCGGCGAGCGGCGTGCCGCCGATGATGAAGAAGGCATCGATCTGGCCGTCGGCCATGCGGTCGGCGCTCTGCTGCGGGTTGAGCTCGGACGTCTGCATGTCCTTCTTCTCGATCCCGAACTGCTTCAGGAACTCGAGCACGGCGACCTGCGTGCCGGAGCCGGCCTGGAAGACGCTGACCCGTTTGCCCTTGAGGTCCGCAATGCCGTTCAGCTTGCCGCCCTTGGGCAGCACCAGATGCAGGTGCTCGGGGAACAGGTTCGCGATGACGCGCAGCTTCCCGTACTTCTTGTCCTTGAACGTGCCGAGGCCGTTGTAGGCCTGATAGACGATGTCGGCTGCGGCGAGCCCCGACTCCATCTGTCCCGTCTCGACGCCGGTGCAGTTGGCGACGGAGGCGTTGGTCGTCTGCGCGATGGCGACGAGCCCGGGCACGCCGCAGGCGCCGCCCTTGTCGCAGGGCGTCGAGCCTGGCGGGGCCGAGATCGCGTTGGCGAGGAGACCGCCGATCGGGAAGTACGTGCCGCCGGCGCCACCCGTGCCGATCCGGAAGAACTTCATCTCCTGGGACATCGCGGTCCCGGGACGGGCGAGTGCGAGTGCTCCAAGGCCTGCAATGGCATGGCGACGCGTGATCATGCTGGCTCCCCTTCGTTTTCTGACGGTCACGTCGATTGTCGCGCGTTTCTCCGGCCGCTCGCAAGCGGAAGCTCGGCACAAAAGTCGCGCAGGATGCGATCCTGCGCGGCAAAAAGTTGCGACGGGGAACGCTCGCCCTGCCGTCCGGACCGCGATCTGCTCCGATCCCGGCAAGATCGATGGCAATGTCCGCGATCAAGGCGCGTGTCGCAGGGTGATGGCGTTTACCCTGCCGCACCGCTATGTGATGGTGCATCGGAGCAATAGACATCGACGGAGAGCATCGTGACGGTGGTGAAAAGCGTGATCATCGACCGCCATCCGGGCCGGTCCGCCCAGACCATCGGCATTGCGCGCGTTCTGGGCACCGATCCCGCCCTCATCCACGAGCCGTCCGTCGGCGTCGTCGGAACGAAGGGCGACAGCCAGTGCTACATCGGCGTCATGGCCAAGGTGGACGCCATACATGAGGCCTTGAAGGCGCGCATCGGCACCGGAGCTGGGCAGCTGAAGCTGCGCCTCGTGCAGCCCGAGTACACCATCGCCACGTCGGACGGCATCCGCAACGGCACGCGCGAGATGCGCTACTCGCTGATCGGCCGCGAGGTGACGAACGATGCGCTGAGCGAGCACCTGAGCGCGACCGGCCTTGCCGGCACGATCGCCGTGGTCGCCTGCGACAAGCCGCCCGTCGGTGCGCTCGCAGCGCTGCTCGAGCACAACTGGCCGGCACTGATCATGTCGGACGGCCCGATCCACCCCGGCACCGACCCGAGGACCGGCGAGAGCATCGATCTCGTCAGCGCCTATCAGGTGGCTGGCCATCCCGATCCCGCCTATCGCGAGCATATCGCCTGCCACGCCTGCCCCGGCATCGGCAGCTGCGGCGGCATGTTCACCTACAACACGATGCAGACGTTCATCGGCGTGCTCGGCATGCAGCCGCTGCACATGGTGGCGCCGCCGTCCGACGATCCGCGCCGGCTGAAGGAGTTCCCCGCCGAGCTGGTCGGCTACCTCGCCGCCGCGATCGAGAAGGACCTGAAGCCGCGCGACATCGTCGGACGCGATTCGATCCGCAACGCGGTGATCGTCGCCATGGCCATCGGCGGCTCGACCAACGTCGTGCTGCACGCGCCCGAGATCGCCCGCGCCGCCGGCTTTGCCGATTTCTGGTCGGAGGTCATGACGCCGGCCGAGTTCAACCACCTCTCCCAGAACGTCGTGCCGGTGCTGACCGATGCTCGGCCATACGGCAAGTACTCGATGGTCGATATCGACCAGGTAGGGGGCGTGCAGGTGATCGTGCGCGAGCTGCTCGAGGCCGGCATGCTCAATGGCAACGTGATGACCTGCACCGGCGAGACGCTGGCCGAGCAGGTCGAGCGCCTGGGCGCCAGGAGCGCCGACGGCAAGGTGATCTACCCCGTCGCCAAGCCCTACAAGCCGACGGGTGGCCTGCGCATTCTCGGCGGCAACCTGTCGCCCGATTTCTCGGCCATCCTGAAGCTCGCCGGCGTCGAGGGCGGCCTCGAGAACAACGTGTTCCGAGGGCGGGCGCGCGTGTTCGAGAGCGAGCAGGCCCTGCTCGATACCCTCGACAGGACGCCCGAGCGCTTCGAGAACAACGACATGATCGTCGTGCGCTACGAGGGCCCGAGCGGTGCTCCCGGCATGCCGGAGTTTCTCGACCCGACGTCGCGCATCACCACGCTCTGCCGCGAGCGGGGCATCGTCCTCGGGCTGATGACGGATGGCCGTTTTTCAGGTGGCTCGGTCGGTCTCGTCATCGGTCATGTCGGACCCGAGGCCGCCCTCGGCGGCCCGATCGCCTTCATCGAGGACGGCGAGGAGATCGTCATCGACCTGAACAAGAACGAGCTCAACTGCACGGCGTTGTCGGATGCTGCTGTCTTGCGCTCGCGCAAGGCCGCCTGGGAGGCGACCGTCGCCCGCAATGGCGGCGTGCACCCCAATTGCGGCCTCGCCGATACGCGGCTGCTGCAGCGCGCCCGCCATACCGCGGTGCCGGCGACACGGGGCGGTGGCATGCACTCGGGCCGCGAGGTCTGGGTTCGCAACCCCCGCCGCGCCGAGGCGTCGTCGTTCGTCCCGACGAACAAGTT
Source organism: Hyphomicrobiaceae bacterium (assembly GCA_050249405.1). Lineage (GTDB taxonomy): Bacteria > Pseudomonadota > Alphaproteobacteria > Rhizobiales > Hyphomicrobiaceae. The sequence goes on from JBFWQN010000569.1 coordinate 3,185, forward strand.
CCGCTAGGCAATCGCCCTGGCATCCCGGTGAGGCGGATGACGCCTGCCGGGATGCCGGGATCGGCGCTACCGCCTTGCCGCGACATGCCAGAGCGCGCCGAGCCCCTTGAACACGCAGAACAGCACGAGCTCCACCACGGCCGTCAGCATCAGCAGGAACAGCGAGCGCTGGCCGAGGTCGTCCGTGATGGCGCCTCGCACCTTGAAGCGCACGTTCGCCGGCACGTACGAGTCGACCAGCGCATAGAGCGCATTGGTCAGTGGCAGCAGGTGTGAGTAGAACCAGCCGAGCCATTCGAGGCGGAAGGCGTGCAGCCACGCATAGATCATCCAGACCAGGACGATCGTGAGTGCCAGCAGGACGATCTTGGTTAG
>JBFWQN010000570.1:0-3556 GCA_050249405.1 Hyphomicrobiaceae bacterium
CGAAGCCCTTGGCGATGGCGAGTCCGAGCCCGGTGCCGGCGCGCCGCCGGTCCCCATCATTGGCGCGATAGAACTTGTCGAAGATGCGGTCCAGCGCCGCGACGGGAATGCCCGGGCCTTCATCCCGCACGACAAACTCGAGCCGGCTGCCCACCTGACGCGCCTCGATCTCGATGCGTCCGCCCTCCGGAGAGTACTTTGCGGCATTGTCGACAATGTTGAACAAGATCTGCTCCGCCAGCACGAAATCGAGCGACAGCGGCGGCAAGTCGAGCGCGATGGATGTGACCACCACCTTGTCCTTCAACAACGGCGCGGCGCGCCGCAGCACGGTCGAGACGAGGTCACCGGCATCGACCGGCTCCTTCTTGGGCGCGATGGCGCCCGCGTCCAGGCGAGTCATGTCGAGCAGGTTGCCGACGAAGCGATCGAGCCGCTCGGCTTCGCTTTGCGCTGTCGCGAGAAGCTCGTCACGTGTCGGCTGGTCGTAGCGCTCGCGATAGCTCCTGAGGCTGGAGAGTGCACCGATGATCGAGGCCAGCGGGGTGCGCAAGTCGTGGGAGACGGATGTCAGCATCGAGGAGCGCAGGCGCTCGCGCTCCTCGCCCAAACGGGCCCGGTCCATGTCGGCGGCCAGCGTCATGCTTTCAATGGAAACAGCGGCCTGGTTGCCGACCGCATCCAGGAGGCGACGGTCGGCGGCGGTAAGTTCGCCGCCCTCCTTCAACGCCAGGACGCCGATCACGCCGACCGGCCCGCGGATGGTGCGGATGGGCACGAATAGCCAGCGTCCGCCGGGCAGCGTGTCGGTGCCTTTGCCCGTCGGATGGTCGGCCTCCCATGACCAGCGGGCGGCTGCCAGATCGGCATCGGTGAAGTCGCTGTCGGGCGGGAAGGCAGCTTGGCTCTCGAGCCGCCCCTCGTCGGGCATGAGGACCACGATCTCCGCGTTGAGCAGGCGCGCCAGGTGCGTGACGATGATCCACAACAGATCGTAGAGTTCCATGACGCCCGCGATCTTGCGGCTGAAGGCATAGAGCTCGGCGGTGGTCCGCGCCTCGCGGCGCGCCGATTCGGTCTGCGTGCGCGTGCGCGCCGCGAGCGTGCTGGCCACGATCGCCACGAACATGAAGAAGAGCAACGCCACCACGTTGGCGGGGTCGGCGATCGTGAATTCGTAGAGCGGCGGCAGGTAGAAGAAATTGTAGCAAAGCACGCTCAGCGCCGACACCCAGAGCGAGGGTGCCAGGCCGTGGCGTGCCGCCGCGACCATCAGCGGCACCACGTAGACAAGGGAAATGTTGGGCAGCACGATGAGCCGGTCGATCCCCACGCCTACCGCCGTGGCCATCATCGTGGTCAAGGTGCCTTCGAGATAGGGGCCCGGCGTGAGCGGAACACTGCCCAGCCAGTCAGCCGTCGCCGTCGGGCTCGTCTCGTCGTCGGAAGGCGCCACTTCGATCGCGAGTCCCGAGCCGCTTCGCACCAGATCGTCCACGACGGAGCCATGGCGCAATTCGAACCAGCGCGATCGCCGCGACTTGCCGACGACAACGCGCGTGGCGTTGCGCGAGCGAGCGAAGGCCAGGATCTCCTCGACGACGGAGCGTCCCGGCATCGTCACGATCTCGGCACCGAGCCGCTCGGCCAGACGCATCGCCTCGGCAAGATGACCGCGCTCGACCTCCGACAGGATGGCATGCCGGTCGGTCTCGACATAAAGAGCGATCAGCTCGGCGTCGAGCCCGTCTGCGGTGCGCTTTGCCGCACGCACGGCGTTGGCGGCCGCAGGGCTGGGATCGAGGCAGACGATCACGCGCTCGCCGGCCGCCCACGGGCCGGTGATGGCGTGCTCGCGCATGTAGGTCAGCATCTGCTCGTCGACGCGCTCGGCGGTGCGTCGGAGCGCCAGCTCGCGCAGCGCCGTCAGGTTGCCCGGCGAGAAATAGTGGCGCAGCGCCCGCTGGGCCTGCTCGCGCACATAGACCTTGCCCTCGCGCAGGCGCGCCATCAGGTCCGCTGGCGTGAGATCGACCAATTCGACTTCGTCGGCGGCGTCGACGATGCGGTCGGGCACCGTCTCGCGCACGCGGATGCGGGTGATGCGGGCGACGACGTCGTTCAGGCTCTCGACATGCTGCACGTTCAGCGTCGAATAGACATCGATGCCGGCGGCCAGCAGCTCCTCGACATCCATGTAGCGCTTGGGATGGCGGCTGCCCACCGCATTGGTATGGGCGAGCTCGTCGACCAGGACGAGCTTGGGCCGCCGCTTGAGGACGGCGTCGATGTCCATCTCCTCAAGCGTGCGGCCCTTGTACTCGATCTTGCGGCGCGGCACGACCTCCAACCCGACAAGCTGCGCCTCGGTCTCAATGCGGCCATGCGTTTCAACGACGCCGACGACGACGTCAACACCCTCAGCCTTGCGCTGGCGCGCGGCCGTCAGCATCTCGTAGGTCTTGCCCACACCAGGGGCAGCGCCGAGGAAGATCTTGAGCTTGCCGCGCCCCTCCTTCTCCACCGCCTTCAGCAGCGCATCGGGTGAGGGACGAGCATGATCGGGAGCTTCAGCCATCGAAGCTCCACCCTGTCACTGCGACTTGAGAGCGTCGAGAGCCATGTTGAGCTGCAGGACGTTGACCCGTGGTTCGCCCAGCACGCCGAGGAAGCGGCCCTCGATGTGCCGGGTGACCAGCTCGCGCACGCTGGCTTCCGGCAGGCTGCGCGCCTTGGCCACGCGCGGCACCTGGAAGAAGGCGGCCGCCGGCGTGATGTGCGGATCCAGCCCGCTCGCCGAGGTCGTGACCAGATCGACGGGGATGGGCGTGTTGGGGTTCTCGGCCTTGAGCTTCTCGACGTCGCCCTGGATGCGTTCGATCAGCGCCTTCGACGTGGGCCCGGCATTGCTGCCGGCCGAGGCGGCGGCATTGTATGGCGCGGAAACCGTCTTGGTCGAGTCGTTCGGATCGGGAGCGGACGTCGCCGAGGGACGGCCGTGGAAGTACTTGTCCTCGGCGAAATTCTGACCGATCAGCTCCGAGCCGATCACCTTGCCGTCCTTCTCGATCAGACTGCCGTTGGCCTGTCTGGGGAAGAGCGCCTGGGCGATGCCCGTCATCGCGAGCGGATAGACGAGCCCGGTCAGGACGGTGAAGCAGACCATCATTACGATGGCGGGGCGGATTTCATTCAACATGGCAAAGTCCTCACGCAAGACCGATGGCGGTGATCGCCATGTCGATCAGCTTGATGCCGATGAAAGGCACGATGATGCCACCGACACCGTAGACGAGCAGATTGCGCAGCAGGACGGCGGTGGCGCCGGCCGGCCGGTACTGCACGCCCCTTAGAGCGAGCGGAATGAGCGCGATGATGATCAGCGCATTGAAGATGATGGCCGACAGGATCGCGCTCTGGGGCGAATGGAGCTGCATGACATTCAGCGCCTGCAGCTGCGGATAGAAGGCGAGGAACATTGCCGGGATGATGGCGAAGTACTTCGCCACGTCGTTGGCGATGGAGAAGGTGGTCAGCGCCCCCCTGGTCATCAGCA
>JBFWQN010000571.1:0-3551 GCA_050249405.1 Hyphomicrobiaceae bacterium
CTGCACGTCTATACGTGCGCCAAGATCGAGCCGCATCGGGCCTGGAGCATTCCGCCGCCGCGCCACTTCGTGCATACGGTGCTGGGGGGCATGCGCTGGCACCGCGACGACGCGAGCCATCTCTACGTGAACCCGGCGGTGCTCACGCACCTCGTCCGCCTCAGGCCCGAGACACTCGCGGTCGCGGCATTCTCGCCCACGATGCTGGCAGCCGTCGGCTACGCACGACTGACGCGCACGCCGTACGGCGTGGCGACCGACGGTACGCTCGACACCGATCCGGGCGAGCAATCGCGCCCGCACCGAATGATGCGGCAGGCGATGATCCCCGGAGCCGCGTTCGGAATTTGCGCCAGCGAGGCGAGCCAAGCCTTGCTCGAGCGGTGGGGCCTGGCGCGCGGCACGGGTGTCGTGGTGCCGATCGTATCGGCGTGGGATGCGCCCGCGACGCAGCCTGGCTTCCACGAGCGGCCGTTCGACGTGATCATCGCCGGCGGCATCAACGACAAATACAAAGGGGTGCTGTTCTTCGCCGAGGTCGTCGAGCGGCTCGCGATGCGCGGCCGGCGCCTCAAGGTGCGCGTCACCGGCAAGGGCCCCTTGCGCGAGGAGCTGGCCCAGCGCCTCGCTGCGGCGGGCATAGAGGCGCAGTTCGACGGCGTCTTGCAGCCGGAGGCCATGGCCGGGGCCATGAGCTCGGCACGCATCCTCATGTTCCCGTCGCGCCAGGATCCGTGGGGCCTGGTGGCCAACGAGGCCGTGCTCTGCGGCACACCGGTGCTCGGCTCGCCGCATGCGACCTCGTCCCCCCATCTCGTCGAGCGCTTCGGCGTCGGCCTTGTCCGACCGCTCAAGGTCGAGGCGTGGTGCGATGCGGTCCTCGATATGCTTTCGGGCGAGGCGCGGTGGCGCTCGTTCATGGCGGGGCGACCGGCGGCGGTCGATTGGTTCAGTGTCGACGCGGCCGTCGCGGGGCTCAAGCGCGCCTTCGACCTCGGGCGGGACGCCAACCGGCCGGCGATGCGCGGCAGCACGGTGCGCGGTGCGCCGCAGGGTTGATTCGTTAAGGGTTTTCCGTCTATACGAAGGAATGCGCCACCTTATCGCCCACGCCATTCGAATTAAGGCCCCGGCTGCCTGAGGGCACCGGGATCGAACGCCTTTTTTCGTCTGCTGCTCGCGAAGGTTTTTGCGCCATGCCAGTCCGTACATCTGCCGCTCATCTGAAAGACGCCGCCGGTCACGATAGCCCGAGCGCGCCAGCCGGCGTCTCAGCACGCTTCCTCATCCTCGCGCCCAGCGACCCCGGCCTGCTTCCTCGGCTGATCGAGCCGTTCGCCAAGCTCGGCACCGTACCGTCCCGCGTGCACGCCTCGTGCGAATCCGGCGACGGCTCGGAGATGACGGTCGATCTGCGCCTCGGACCGGTCGCGGCCCGCACGGCGCAGCTGGTTGAGCACGCGCTCCGACGTGTGGTCGGAGTGAGCCAGATGATCGCAGTAACGGAGCCGGTGGGACAGAGCTGAGCCCCGGCCCCGGCGTCGTCCTGGTCGTTTGGTCCGCTGGTCAAATGCTGCGACGCACTGTAAGCCCTGCATGACGTTTCATGGACCAGGGGAGCGTCGATATGCGCGGGTCACGCGAATGGCAGACCGCGACGGCGCCGAGCCTCGCCGACTTCGAGGCCATGGCCGGCGATGCCTGGAACCGGTTGCCACTGGAATTCCGGAAGCTGTGCCGCGACGTCGTGATCCGGATCGAGGATTTCGCGACGGACGAGGCTCTGGACGAGCTCGAGCTCGAAAGCCCGTTCGATTTGATGGGTCTCTACAAGGGCGTGAGCCTCGACCGCAAGAGCGTGATGGACCAGGCGACCGAGCCTGACATGGTATTCTTATACCGACGCGCGATCCTCGACTTCTGGGCCGAGAGCGACGAGACGCTCGGCCATCTTGTCACCCATGTTCTGGTGCACGAGATCGGTCACCATTTCGGCCTATCCGACGCCGACATGGAAGCGATCGAAGCGGATGCGACGGCAGGGGATAGGTAACCATCGTCGGTTTAAATGCCGTCGAGCCGCAAGCCGGGGTTGCTCGCTCATGCGGCTCCCTCCACCCGTGGTCACAGGCGGCGACGGCGCGTCGGGACAATGATGGTGGCGGCACAAGAGTTTCTGTTGCGCGCGGATGGCTCAGAGGCGAAACTGCGCTTGGGTGGACAGCGTTCGGGAAAGGGGGAAGGCGTGGATGAGGATGGACGGCGGGCATGGAGCGTCCGCGCAGTTGCAGCAGCATTGACGCTCGCCCTGCTCTCGTCTGCCGAGCCCGCTGGGGCTGGACCTACTCCCGAGGAATACGTGGCGCACGTCGGCGGTGATGCGACCATCGTCGAGCCGGGCGGGCTGAAGCTCGACGGCCACCGCATGACCTGCGGCCAGCGGCCTACGGTGATGGACAATCAGCTGGACGATTACGGTGCGGCCTATCCCGGGTTCCTCATCCTCAACCCGCGGCTGATCAACAAGGTGCCGACCGTCGTCAAGAAGTGGATATTTGCGCACGAGTGCGGACACCAGTTCCGCGGCCCGGACGAGGAGACCGCCGACTGCTTCGCCGTGCAGCGTGGCCGGCGGCAAGGCTGGCTCGACGAGCCGGGCCTCGACGAGATCTGCAAGTTCATCAGCCCGGCGAAGGGCGACAGCATGCACTTTTCCGGGTCGCATCGCTGTCAGGTGATGCGGCAGTGCTACGCCGACCCGAGCATCAAGTGATCGGCGTCCATCATCTCGGCTGAGTCTGCGGCGGAGCGGCGGGCACGGCAGGGGCCCGATCGGGCGGCAGATAGAACACCCCGGCGACGACCAGCCCCGCGACGACCGCGAGCAGCGTGCCGATCAGAAGAACCCGCATCGACATCTGACGGGGCGAACCCTGACGCGCCTCGACGCCGGTGAGAACCGCCGGGTTCTCATCCGAGTGCTTGTGCCGGTCATTGTCGTCCATAGCGTGGCTCTCCGAACTGGGCTGCGTGGTGAGCCCTCCATCAGAAAACGCCGCGTCTCGGCTCTTGGTTCGGTCAGGCTGATGTCGGCCGGCTTCGCGCGCGTGCCCCGTCGCGTCGATATCACCCGTCCAATGGCATGCGCTCGTCGACGGTTTCGGCCTTGGTCGTCATGATCGTTGCCGGACGATGCGGCTTTGGATGCAGCTCGACCAGCCGCAGCGAAAGTCCAAGCAGCGCAGCACTCACCGGCAGCACGAGGAAGGTCGCGATCTGGCGCCACGTCATCTCATGAGCCGTGCTCTGGAAGGCCTCGAGCGCATTGCGTAGGAAAAGCACGAACAGGATGACGATGATCACCTCGGCCACCACCTGCTTGAGCTGGCCGATCTGGCGGACCTGCAGCAACGATGGCAGTGCCGGATCCTGGTCGGAGCTTTCGGGGCGGATGAACAGCGAGTAGATGCCGAAGCCGAAATACAGCAGCACGATGCCGATCAGGAACCTGTCCAGAGCCTCGATCACCGTGATCATGGCGGCGACCGATG
>JBFWQN010000572.1:0-3504 GCA_050249405.1 Hyphomicrobiaceae bacterium
GCCCCGCGATTTCCGCCCGTCCTGCTGCCCGGGTCACGCGGAAACATTCCGTCACGGCCTACCTGTCGATCTCGCCGAACACGATGTCGAGCGAGCCGAGGATCGCGGACACGTCGGCCAGCATGTGACCCCTGTTCATGAAATCCATGGCGGCGAGGTGGGGGAAACCTGGCGCGCGGATCTTGCAGCGGTAGGGCTTGTTGGATCCGTCCGAGACGAGGTAGACCCCAAACTCACCCTTCGGCGCCTCCACACAGGCATAGACCTCGCCCTCCGGCACGTGGAAGCCTTCGGTGTAGAGCTTGAAGTGATGGATCAATGCTTCCATCGAGCGCTTCATCTCGCCGCGCTTCGGCGGCACGACCTTGCCGTCGGCGGCGGTGTGCGGGCCCTGTCCCTCCGGTGAAAAAAGCTTGGCGCAGCACTGCTTCATGATTTTCGTCGCTTCCCGCATTTCCTGTACGCGGATCAGGTAACGATCGTAGCAATCGCCGTTCTTGCCGATGGGGATATCGAAATCCAGCTCGGCGTAGCACTCGTACGGCTGTGCCTTCCTGAGATCCCAGGCGGCGCCGGAGCCACGGACCATGACGCCCGAGAAGCCATAGCGGAAGCAATCGTCAAGCGCGACAACCCCGATATCGACATTGCGCTGCTTGAAGATGCGGTTTTCGGTGAGCAGGCCCTCGATGTCGTCGATCACTTTCGGGAAGGCGTCACACCAAGCGTCGATATCGCGGATGAGTTGCTCGGGCAGATCCTGGTGAACGCCGCCGACGCGGAAGTACTTCGCGTGCATGCGCGATCCCGATGCGCGCTCATAAAAGACCATCAGCTTCTCGCGCTCCTCGAAGCCCCAGAGCGGGGGGGTGAGGGCACCGACATCCAGCGCTTGGGTGGTGATGTTGAGGATGTGCGAGAGAATGCGGCCGATCTCGGAATAAAGCACACGGATCAGCTGCGCGCGATACGGCACCTCGAGGCCGAGCAGCCGCTCGACCGCCAGGCAAAAAGCGTGCTCCTGGTTCATCGGCGCGACGTAGTCGAGCCGGTCGAAGTAGCCGATCGCCTGCAGGTAGGTCTTGTGCTCGATCAGCTTCTCGGTGCCGCGGTGCAACAGGCCGATGTGCGGGTCGACCCGCTCCACCACCTCGCCGTCGAGCTCGAGCACGAGACGCAGCACCCCGTGCGCCGCGGGATGCTGCGGTCCGAAGTTGATGTTGAACTGGCGGATGTCGGTCTCGGGCATGGCGGGTCCTGGGGGAGGCGTAGGCGGAATGGGCGAGTATCGCACGACCGTGGCATCAATTGCTGCCGCGATAGATGTCTGCGAGCGAGAAAGCAAGCTTCAGGTCTGGCACCAGGATGGTTGACGTTGTCCCGGTGATCTCGGTTGGCTCGGCTGGGAACGTTCCATCGGGCTGCCGCACCCAGACGAGGCAGGCAGGCTCATCCTGGCTCGCGACGATGTAGGCCTGCAGCGTGGCGAGCTGCAGATATTCGTCCGGCTTCTCGTTGAGATCGCGATCACTGGAGGTCCGCGACAGTACCTCGACAATCAACGACGGGGCGGTCGCGGCGAGGCTGTCGGAATCGCCGCCCACGGGCTCGACGACGACGTCGGCGTAGCGAACGGTATTGTGCGTCTCAACACCGCGTTCGGCGAACGCATCCCAGAGGTCGCGGTCGAGCTGGCGATGCGCAGCTTCCAGAAAGCGCGCTCCGATGCGCGCATGCCGCTTTGTTCCGCCGGCCTGCTGCTGCACGATGCGTCCCCCGACCCATTCATAGCGCTCATCCTCCGGCGCATTCGTGACGAAGCGGAAGAACGTCTCGCGATCGACCTTGACGAAGGTGCTTTGATTCATCGGCGATGGCCTCCGAATTCCGTCTCCGCCGGCATATTGGCGGACGAGGTCGGCTTGTTCAACTGCCGCTCCAAGGCACCAGCATCACGTGGCGGCAACTCGCGATATGATTCACACACGATACGACGGGACTGATCATGCCAGAGATAGTCGGGATGCGACGTGTCTAGGCACAAGTCGATGCGTGGATTGGCGGCGAGAAATGCATCGAACAGCACGAATGTCAGCAACAGGACTATGCCAGACAAAAAGGCGACGATGACGCCGAGATAACTGAAACGCCGTTTCAATCCGATCCATGTCGTTGTTTCGCTCGCCAACGTCGAATCGCCTCTGCCAGGGTTGCGCGTCACCCGCCGAGCCCCTTCACGCCTGCCTTCCCGGCCTTGGCGTCGACCGCCTGCCTGAACCTCGCCCACGGCACCACCATGCGCACATGTCGCCCCTTGCCGATGGTGTCGATGCCGTCGTGAGCGGAGACCTCGAACGTCACCTTGCGGCCCTCGACCTTCTCGACCGTCGCGGTCACCGTGACGGTCTGGCCGGCAAGCGTTGCGGCGATGTGCGAGACGTCGACGTGGGCGCCGAGCGAACCCTCGCCCTCGTCGCAATGGCGGGCCAGCAACTCGGTGCAGGCGAGTTCCATCAGCGCGATCATGTTGGGCGTCGCCAGCACCGCCGGCATTGTGGCGAGCAGGGCGCTGTCGGGGATCAGCTCGGGCACCGTCATGCGCTTCGCCACCACGCAGGAGAGCGTGTGGGTCTCACCGGTCGAAGGTATGGTCTTCACGCTTTGCCCCCGTCCTCGCCGTCGGCTGCCGCGCCGAGCTTTCCCGTCGCGACGAAGTTCACGCAGATGCCGTAGAAGCTGGCGATCGATTCGCCGCCTTCCGTGCCGCTCTCGAACTGCTTGGCCACCTTGGTGAACGGAAAGCAGACCTGATCGTTCGGGAAGTGGATGCCGAGACCGTGACCATCGACCTCGCGCCACTCGCCACCAGCCGTTTCCCGGATGGCCTCGCCGAGATAGCTTCCGAGCACCGACACCAGTTTGTCTCGCATCGCCTCGTCGGACGTTGCCCGACGACGTTCGATGAACCCCTCGACCCATTCCACGGAGGCGCGATCATAGCCGAGTCGACGCTCGGCGACGCCCGACAGCTCGGCCATCACGAACGCAGCGTTGCTGCGAATCGCCTCGAGCCGGGCCTCGTCGACCGTCATTGCGGCTTGGCTTTCTCGTCGCCCGGCAGAACGTAATCGGTTCCCTCCCAGGGGCTTTCGAAGTCGAAGTTGCGGAACTCCTGGACGAGCTTCACGGGCTCGTAGACGACCCGCTTCTGCTCGTCGTCGTAGCGCACCTCGACGAAGCCGGTGAGCGGGAAGTCCTTGCGAAGCGGATGCCCCTGAAAACCGTAGTCGGTCAGGATCCGGCGCAGATCCGGGTGGCCGGCGAACAGAATGCCGTACATGTCGTAGCCCTCGCGCTCGAACCAGTCCGCGGCCGGGAATACCGGGATCACGCTCGGCACCGGTGTCGCCTCGTCGGTCTCCACCTTGACCCGGATGCGCTGATTGAGACGCGGCGACAGCAGGTGATAGACGACCTCGAAGCGGCGCTCTCGCGCTGGCCAGT
>JBFWQN010000573.1:0-3500 GCA_050249405.1 Hyphomicrobiaceae bacterium
GAGGGCGATCTGGCGGCGCGGCCCGCGGTGGAGGGGGAGGACCGCTACCTCGCGCCCTGGGCCCGCGGCCGCGCGCGCGCCCGTGCGGCCGGCCGCACGCTCGAAGGACCGCACCGCAGCGATCTCCACGTCGCGCACGGGCCGAAGGACATGCCCGCCGATCATTGCTCCACCGGCGAGCAGAAGGCGCTCCTCGTCGGGCTCGTGCTCGCGCACGCGGAGCTGCTGGCGGCGCGGAGCGGAGGACGAGCGCCCATCCTGCTGCTCGACGAGGTGGCGGCCCACCTCGATGCCAGCCGCCGTGCCGCGCTCTTCGCAGAGCTGCTCCGGCTCGGCACGCAGGCCTGGCTGACGGGCACGGACGCCCAGGCTTTCGCAGCCATTGTGAACGACGCTCAATGCATTCCCGTGAGCGACGCGGGGATCGCATCGCCAGCCGCTTTGCCGCAGGCGGCCTGCGCAGCCTCAAGCATTTGAAACGTCGCGCAAAAACGCCCGCGTAAAAATATCCCTCAGTGGTCGATTTCGCGGGCCTCGCGATGCCGATCATGCTAAGAAAAGCACACAGTATTTGGGCCCCTCATCCAGGACCGGAGCGACATGAACGCGACGCCCGCACCCGAGCCGAGCGCGGCCGAGGACTATGGTGCCGATTCGATCAAAATGCTGAAGGGACTGGACGCCGTCCGCAAGCGCCCCGGCATGTATATCGGGGACACGGACGACGGCTCAGGCCTGCACCACATGGTCTACGAGGTCGTCGACAACGGCATCGACGAGATACTCGCCGGGCACGCCACCGAATGCATCGTCACGCTCAATGCCGACGGCTCGGTGACGGTGTCCGACAACGGCCGAGGCATTCCGGTCGGCATCAAGAACGACGACGACCACGAGCCGAAGCGCTCGGCTGCCGAGATCGTGTTCACGGAGCTGCACGCCGGGGGCAAGTTCGATCAGAATTCCTACAAGGTCTCCGGCGGCCTGCATGGCGTCGGCGTGTCCGTCGTCAATGCGCTCTCGACGTGGCTCCGGGCGCGCATCTGGCGCAATGGGAAAGAGCACTTCATCGAGTTCGCCGACGGCAATCCGATCGCGCCGCTGAGGGAGGTCGGCGATGGCAAGGGCCGGCGCGGCACCGAGGTCTCGTTCCTGCCGTCGCCCAACACTTTCACCAAGATCGAGTTCGACTACGGGACGCTCGAGCACCGGCTGCGCGAGCTGGCCTTCCTCAACTCGGGCGCAGGCATCACGCTGCGCGATGCGCGCCACGCCGACGTACGGGAGGAGACGATGCGCTACGACGGCGGTGTGGCCGCCTTCGTGCGCTACATCGACCGCTCGCGGACCGCACTGATCGGCGAGCCGATCATGATCCGCGCCGAGAAGGACGGCATCACCGTCGAGATCGGGCTGTGGTGGAACGACAGCTACCACGAGCACGTGCTCTGCTTCACGAACAACATTCCCCAGCGCGACGGTGGCACGCACCTGGCCGGTTTCCGCGCGGCGCTGACGCGCGTCATCAACAAGTATGCGGGGGAATCGGGGCAGGCGAAGAAGGAGAAGGTCGACCTCACCGGCGACGACAGCCGGGAAGGGCTGACCTGCGTCCTTTCCGTGAAGGTTCCGGACCCGAAATTCTCCAGCCAAACCAAAGACAAGCTAGTTTCGTCCGAGGTCAAGCCGGTGGTGGAGAACGTCACCGGCGATCATCTTGCGGCCTATTTCGAGGAGCACCCGCGAGAGGCCAAGATCATCGTCACCAAGATCATCGAGGCGGCGCTGGCGCGCGAGGCGGCACGGAAGGCGCGCGAGCTGACGCGGCGCAAGGGTGCGCTCGACGGTCTCAGGCTGCCGGGCGGACTCGCCGAGTGCCAGGACCGCGATGCCTCCAACACCGAGATGTTCATCGTCGAGGGCGACTCGGCCGGCGGCTCCGCCAAGCAGGCGCGCAAGCGCGAGTATCAGGCAGTGCTGCCGATTCGCGGCAAGATCCTCAATGTCGAGCGTGCGCGCACCGACAAAATGCTGTCCTCGGAGCAGGTTACCAACATCATCGCCGCCCTCGGCACCGGCATCGGCCGCGACGAGTTCAGGCTCGACAAGCTGCGCTACCACAAAATCATCATCATGACGGACGCCGACGTCGACGGCGCCCACATCCGGACCCTGCTGCTCACGTTCTTCTATCGGCAGATGCCGGAGCTCGTGGAGAAAGGCCATCTCTACATCGCGCAACCGCCCCTCTACAAAGTCTCGAAGGGCAAGTCCGGCACCTATCTCAAGGACGAGCGTGCGCTCGAGGACTACCTCATCGACGCCGGGCTCGACGGTGCGGTGCTGCAGCTCGCCTCCGGCGAGACACGCTCGGCGCGCGATCTGCGCGATGTCGTCGAGCAGGCGCGAACGATCAAGCGGGCGATCGACGACATGCATTCGCGCTACGCCCGCTTCCTGGTCGAGCAGGCGGCGATCGGCGGGGCTTTCGATGCGGGGCTGGCGCAATCTGCCGATGCCGCCAACCAGGTAGCCGAGCAGGTTGCCAAGCGCCTCGACACGCTGGCCGAGGAGACGGAGGGCGGATGGGAAGGCCGCTTCGGCAACGACGGCTTCGTCTTCAAGCGCATGGTGCGTGGCGTCGCCGAGGTCCAGATCCTCGACCGGGCGCTGCTCGGCTCGCTCGAGGCGAGGCGTCTCAACGAGCGGCGCGGCCACATGACCGAAATCTACGGTGCGCCTTCCGTGCTCAAGCGCAAGGACGACGAGACCGCCATCTATGGCCCGCGGACGCTGCTCGACGCCGTCTATGCGGCCGGCCGGAAAGGCATCTCTCTGCAGCGCTACAAGGGTCTCGGTGAGATGAACCCCGAGCAGCTCTGGGAGACGACACTCGACCGCGAGGCGCGCACGCTGCTGCAGGTGAAAGTCGGCGATCTCAACGAGGCCGACGACATCTTCTCCAAGCTGATGGGCGACCTCGTCGAGCCTCGCCGCGAGTTCATTCAGGAGAACGCGCTCAACGTGGCAAACCTCGACGTGTAGCGGCGGGCCGTGGCGTGAACCTGCGCCAAAATCCGCTGTTTGCATTGGTTTTGCCTCCCGCCGCGCCGCCGCAGATGCCCTCGGCGCGGTGCCCGGGTAAGCCACGACCTTTACCGGCCCGCACGAGACCGAAACGAGCCCCACCGCTCCTTCCGACAGCCAGGGAGACAGCTCGGAAGCTAGTCCTCTCTATTCGCCGTCGTCGCTGGACTGCGAAGGGGATTTGGTCCGGGCGTGAGCGGTCGGCCGGGTTGACGGGTGGCTTCGTGCTGGGACGCCTGGGGCTTGTCAGGCGACATGGAAATCTGAAGTGGTCCCGGTCGTTCGGACAGATTTTCCGCTTCGATAAGTGGACTGTCTGCCGGGGTTAGGCCGCCGCGCGGATCGGCGACGTAGTGGTGTTGTGGAAGTAAGCTTGGTCGGGTGTCCGGTCGTCAAGGCTCGAATGCGGTCGG
>JBFWQN010000574.1:0-3497 GCA_050249405.1 Hyphomicrobiaceae bacterium
CGCTGGCCGTCGCTGGCCTTCGACGCGGCCGGCATCAACGACCTGTTCGCGCCACTGCTGCCGGCCGGCTTCTACTACAAGACATTCCTGGGGCCGCGCGGCCTGGGGCTGGCGCCAACGGCGGCGTGGGCCAGGCTTTTCGAGCCGATGATCCGGCGCATGGCGGGGCTCGGCCGGGCCCCCGCCGGTGGCGACCCGGACCGCTATGCCAGCCGCTATGCCCACGTCGACGTGCTCGTGGCTGGTGCCGGGCCGGCCGGGCTCGCGGCCGCGCTTGCGGCAGCCGAGGCCGGGGCGAGCGTCATGATCGCCGACGAGCAGGCCGAGCCGGGCGGCTCGCTGCTGGCCGAGACGCACGCCACGATCGACGGCGCGCCTGCCTGGGACTGGCTCGCCGACATGCTGCGCCGCCTCCTCGCGACGGGCCGTGTCCGCATGCTGGCTCGGACGACCGTTTTCGGCGCATACCCGGACCATCTGCTCGGCCTTGTCGAGCGCATTTCCGACCATCTGGCCGAGCCCGACCCGGCACTGCCTCGCGAGCGCCTCTGGCAGGTGCGCGCCAAGGAGCTGGTGCTCGCGACCGGCGCCATCGAGCGTCCGGTGATCTTTCCCGGCAACGACCGGCCGGGCGTCATGCTGGCCGGCGCCGTCGCCACGTATCTGCACCGCTTCGGAGTCATCGCCGGCCGAAAGGCCGTCGTCGTCACGGCGGCGGACGGCGCCTACGCCGTCGCGGCCGACCTCGCGAGCCACGGTGTCGCGATCGAGCGCATCGTCGACCTCCGGACCGATCCGGGCGAGGCCGCCCTGGCCCGCGCCGAGGCAGCGGGTATCGCCGTCACCGCTGGCGCCAAAGTACGTGCTACGCGCGGCCGCCTCAGGGTTTCGGCAGTCGATATTGCGGACGCGCACGGCAAGCTCGAGCGCATCAGTTGCGATCTCGTGCTCATGTCGGGGGGCACGACGCCGACGTTGCATCTTTATTCGCAGGCGAGGGGGCGGCTTGGCTGGAGCGACAGCCGGCAAGCCTTCGTACCGGGATTGCCGCTGGAGCATGTGCACGCCGCCGGCCAGACTGCCTCTGCCGGAGACACGCTGCAAAGTGCCCTGGCGAGCGGTCTCGCAGCAGGCGCTGCCGCGGCGGGCAGCCTGTCCCGGCCCGTCCCTTCGGCGCCAGCCTTCTCCGTCGCGGAGCAGACGATGGTGGCGTCCCCGGCTGCGCCGCCGGTTGCCGTCGCCACTCGAACGGCGCATGCGCGCTCTTTCGTCGATTTCCAGAACGACGTGACCGCCAAGGACGTAGCGTTGGCGGCTCGCGAAGGCTTCCGCTCTGTCGAGCACCTGAAGCGCTACACCACGACAGGCATGGCGACCGACCAGGGCAAGACGAGCAACGCGGGCGCGCTCGGCATTCTGTCGGCGACACTGGGCATCCCGCCGGGCGCGGCCGGTCACACGACCTACCGTCCCCCCTACACGCCGGTCTCGTTCGGTGCGCTGGCGGGCGAGGCGCGCGGTGCACTCGCCGATCCGGTGCGCGTGACACCGATCGATGCATCCGCACGCGCTCGCGGCGCCATCTTCGAGAGCGTCGGCCAGTGGCAGCGTGCGCGCTTCTTTCCGCACACAGGCGAGGACATGGCTGCCGCCGTCGCCCGCGAATGCCGGGCCGTGCGCAGCTCGGCCGGCGTCCTCGACGCCTCGACGCTGGGCAAGATCGAGGTCGTGGGGCCCGACGCCGCGGCCTTTCTCGATCGCATGTACGTCAATGCGCTCGCCTCGTTGCCCGTCGGGCGCAGCCGCTATTGCATCATGCTGAGCGAGGCGGGCTTCGTCATGGACGACGGCATCGTCGCCCGGCTGGCGGCGGACCGCTTTCACGTCACCACCACCACGGGCGGTGCGGCACGGGTGCTGGCCCACATGGAGGACTACCTCCAGACCGAGTTCACGGGGCTTCGATGCTGGCTGACCTCGGTCACCGAGCAGTGGGGCGTGATCGCCGTGCAGGGGCCGAAATCCCGCGAGGTGCTGGCTCCACTGCTCGAGGGCGCGGACCTCTCGAGTCGCGCGCTGCCGCATATGGGCGTTGCGGAGGGCCGCATCCTGGGCGTGCCGATGCGTCTCTTCCGCGCGAGCTTCACGGGCGAGCTCGGCTACGAGGTGAACGTGCCGGCCGGTCACGCGCGAGCCGTATGGGACGAGCTGCTGGCCCGGGTCGAGGCCATCGGCGGTGCGGCCTACGGCACCGAGGCGATGCATGTGCTCCGCGCCGAGAAAGGATTCGTCATCGTTGGTCAGGAGAGCGACGGTACCGTGACGCCGATGGATCTGGGACTGCCGACCGGCGCCGCCAAGCGAGACTTCGTCGGCAAGCGCTCGCTCGCTCGCCCCGACATGCTGGCGCTCGACCGCCCGCAGCTGGTCGGCCTCGAATGCACGGACGGGGGTGGTCCGCTCGAGGAGGGGGGGCAGCTCGCACAGCGGCCTGATCCCCTTCCCGGCACGCCGGCCTCCGGCTACGTCACGTCGTCCTATGAGAGCGCCACGCTCGGCCGCCCGATCGCGCTCGCCCTCGTCAACCGCGGGCGTGCACGCATGGGCGAGGGCCTGTTCGTCCCGATGCCTGGTCGTGCCCGTTCCGTGCGCATTGTGGCCCCCGTCTTCTACGATCCGGAGGGAGCGCGCCTCGATGGCTGACACGCTTTTCCCGGAGACCCACGCCTCGCCCTTCGCGGGCCGCGCCCTGCCGTCCGTGCCGGGTGTTGCCACCATCAGCCTGGCAGCGCCTTTGGCCCGCCTCGTGCTTCGCGCGGGCCCTGCTGCCGCCGCGCGCATCGGAAGCAGCGCCGGGCTCGACCTGCGATCTGCGATCAACACCGCCCGTCCCGGTGACGGCGCGACCGCACTGCGCCTCGGTCCGGACGAGTGGCTTCTGCTCGCCGAGCCGGACGGCGATCCTTGGCTCGCCGCTCGCATCGGCGATGCGGCGGCGGATGCGGGCCACGGGCTCGTGGACGTGACGCATCGCAACATCGGCCTCGTGCTCGAAGGGCCGGAGGTCGAGACCTTGCTTTCGGCAGGTTGCGCGCTGCCACTCGATATAGCGTCGTTCCCGCCCGGCCGGGCGACACGCACGTTGCTGGCCAAGGCTGAGGCCGTGCTTTGGCGCCGTGCCGCCGACCGCTTCCACCTGGAGGTGGCACGCAGCTTCGCGCCC
The DNA here is from genome assembly GCA_050249405.1 of Hyphomicrobiaceae bacterium. Taxonomy (GTDB): domain Bacteria; phylum Pseudomonadota; class Alphaproteobacteria; order Rhizobiales; family Hyphomicrobiaceae. The sequence continues at coordinate 3,224 of JBFWQN010000574.1, forward strand.
TACCTCGTTGCCTTTCTCGCAGAGGCGATGGCCGCCGAGGCCGCGATCCGGACGGTGCAGCGGTCCTGACCCCCGCCGGTTTGCCGCCGCATTTCCCCTTGCCCGGGGCACATCGAGCGGCTAGGCGTTCGCGTCATAAATCATCCACAGCCCATCAACAGAGCCGGAGCGAGGAAAGCCCATGCGCGTCTACTACGATCGCGATGCCGACGTGAACCTGATCAAGTCCAAGAAGGTCTGCGTCATCGGCTACGGCAGCCAGGGCCATGCTCAC
>JBFWQN010000575.1:0-3496 GCA_050249405.1 Hyphomicrobiaceae bacterium
GGACTGGACCAGCATCGCCACAGTGTACCGCATGTGCGCGTTCCTGCCGTTGCTCGGACTGCTCGCTTGGTTCCTGCCCAAGGCGGAGCATCATCACCGCTAGGCCGAGCAGCGGCGCGGGCGGTCCTAGTCTTCGACAGTCCACGCCCTCGCAGCCTCGATGAGCCGTCGTCGCTGGTCGGGGTCGATGCCCTCGACCTTCGCCACCGCCTCGGCTGTGGCCGCGATCAGCTCGGCGAGCAGGTAGTAATGCACGTGAAAGCCGACGCGGCGCTTCTCGCCGTCCACGCGCTCGAGATGCAGGTGAACGCCCTCCTTGTCGGCCGTCACGTCGTAACGGCTGCCGCGCCCGAACGAGCCCATGAAGAACTTGTCGGGAAAGTCGATCGACACCTCGGCCTTGTCGGTGATGGGTGTCGACATGGCTTTTTCTCCGCTACTGGAATTGCCGGGATCTCGCGTCAATTCGTTGCTGACGGAAGTGGGTGAAGCCATTGACCGGCGTCAACGGCGCTGCGGAATGGAAAGCCGGTAAATGCGCACGGCCGTGTCGTGGAAGATCGCCAGCCGGTCGGCGCGCGAGAGGCCAGCCGTGGCGGCGGCAAAGCCCGAGACGATCGTCCGGAAGGAGCCGCAGAGGCCGTCGACAGGGAAGTTGGTCGCGACCATGGCCCGCGTCGGGCCGAACGCCTGGATCAGCTCCGCGATGATCGGAGCGTTGTCGTCGAGCGACCAGGGCCGGCCCGGAATGCCGATGCCGGAGATTTTCATGATGGTGTTCGGCGCCTCCGCCGCCCGGCGGATCGCCTGGCGCCACCCGCCCAGCGCCTCCGGGCTGCGGTCGGCCGGCAGGAAGGCGTGGTTGATCACCACCGGCGTCTCGGGGCAGGCCGCGATCAGGTCCAGCAGCTCGTCGACGTGCCACCAGGGTGCCTGCAACTCGAAGTGCAGGCCGTGCCTCGCGAGCGCCCGATAGCCGCGGCGCCAGTCGGGGTCCGTCAGCCCGCCCCTCGCGCCCCGCTCGATCAGGCCTGGTCGCGCCGCCGCCGTCGGCTTGTGCCGGATGCCCCTGACAATGGGAAAGGCCGCCTGCCGCTCGAGCTGCTCCTCGGCGTCCGGCAGGTGCAGAAATGTGCGGGCGACGTGCGCGGCGGGGAGGCGCGGATTCTCGGCATGCCGGGCCGCCGTCCACGCCGTCTCCTCGACGAGCCTGTCCTCGGCCCATTCGGCCTCCATCGTGACACTCGCCACGACGTCCGATCCCTCGGCGGCGCGCTGGTAGTCGGCGAGCAGGAAATCGCGGCGGATCGCTGCGTAGTCGCCATAGCGGAAGCCGATCCATGGCGGTGTCGTCAGCCAGGGCTGCGCGCCGAGCGACAGGTCCCAGAGGTGATGATGGGCATCGATGAAGGGGATGGCGTCAGATGCGCTCACGTCGTCCATTGCGTTTCGCCCTGGCTACTCGCCGTCTTGCCCGGCGCTAGGAGGAGTCGAAAGGGCCGCTCCGAGAGCGGCCCTCACCGGCGTCGGTCGATCAAACACGTGGCGGATCAAGCCGCCGCGCCGAGCACGGCCTTCGTCTCCAGATACTCCTCGATGCCGAAGCGGCCCCACTCGCGGCCATTGCCGGATTGGCGATAGCCGCCGAACGGTGCCTTGGGATCGGCCGGTGCGAGGTTCACGGTGACCATGCCGGCGCGGAGCTTGCGTGCCACGCGGGTCGCCGCCGCCTGATCGGTGCCGGACACGTAGGCCGCGAGCCCGAAGGGGTGGTCATTGGCGATACGCACCGCGTCGTCCACGTCCTTGTAGGGCATGATGGCGAGCACCGGACCGAAGATCTCCTCGCGCGCGATGGTCATGGCGGGCGTCACACCCGCGAAGACGGTGGGCTTCACGTAGTAGCCCTTCTCGAGGCCCGCCGGACGGCCCGGGCCCCCTGCGGCCACCTGGGCTCCGTCCGATACGCCGGCCGCGATCAGGGCCTGGATCTTGTTCCACTGCACCTCGGAGACGACGGGGCCCATCTCCGTCGCGGGGTCGGCCGGCGAGCCGACCTTCATGGCCTCGGCGACACCCTTGGCGATGGCCGCGGCCTCCGCCATGCGGTGGGCGGGGACGAGCATGCGCGTCGGCGCATTGCACGACTGGCCGGAATTGCGGAAGCAGAGCTTCACGCCCTCGGTCACGGCCTTCGCGAAGCCCTCGTCGTCGAGAATGATGTTCGCCGACTTGCCACCGAGCTCCTGGCCGACCCGCTTGACGGTCGGAGCCGCACGCATGGCGACGTCGATGCCGGCGCGCGTGGAGCCCGTGAACGATACGCAGTCGATGCCCGGATGCGCGGCGATGGCCTGACCCACGGCGGCATCGCCGTTGACGAGGTTGAACACCCCCTTCGGCACGCCGGCTTCCTCGAGAATCTCCGCGATCAGCAAAGCCGAGTAGGGCGCCACCTCCGAAGGCTTCAGCACCATGGTGCAGCCGGCGGCGAGGGCGGCGGCCACCTTGCAGCAGATCTGATTGGCCGGCCAGTTCCAGGGCGTGATCATGCCGACGACGCCGATCGGCTCGCGCACGATCTCGGTCGCGCCGTCGCGCTCGACGAAGTGGAAGTCCTTGAGGAGGTCGCGCGCCACGCGGAAGTGGCCCATGCCGGCGCCCGCCTGCATGCGCGTCGCGAACGAGATGGGTGCGCCCATCTCGGCGCTGATCACCTGGCCCATCTCGGTGAAGCGCTTCTTGTAGATGTCGGCGATGCGCCCGAGCAGGGCCATGCGCTCCTCGGGCGACGTCTGCGAGAACGTCTCGAAGGCGGCGCGGGCGGCGGCCACGGCCTTGTCGACGTCCTTGGCCGAGCCCAGCGCCACGTCGCCGAGCGGCGCCTCGGAGGCCGGATCGATGACCGGAATGGTCCGGGTCTCGACCGGCGCCACCCAGGCACCGTCGATGAAGAAGTCCAGGGCGTGCTTGCGGGACATGAGGCTGCTCCGTGCGTGAATGCGTTACGCCGAGTGCGAGCACAGGCAGAACCTGGTGTCAATCGAGGCAATTGCGCCGGGGCGTGCCCTGCCCTGCACGCGCACGGAGCGTCGCGGCGGGCAGGAGCAGTGCGCCATGCCCACGCTGCCCAGACCGGCATCGGCCGAGGCAACGCACCGGACCTCCCAGGGCCTGCGTCGGGAGGTCCGGTGGGCCGGTTTCGCGACGACCGCTCATACCCGCCAATGAATTGATCGACTCGTGTGGCTTGCTGGTTATTCCGCACTGATGCCGGCTCGTGATTGCCTTCTGCGTATCGATTCGGGGGAGGGCCACAGGGCGGCACTGGAGATCAGGAAGGACCGCACGCCGGCGGTTTTGCGAAAGCTCGCCAAGGAGACGGACGATGCGCGGGTCGCACGCCGCATCCTGGCGATAGCCAATGCGCTCGACGGCATGAGCCGGGAGGACGCTGCGCGCGCGGCCGGCATGGATCGCCAGACGCTGCGCGACT
>JBFWQN010000576.1:0-3493 GCA_050249405.1 Hyphomicrobiaceae bacterium
GCAACCGTCCTTGAAACCGCTGACGGCGACGGCGCTGTCGCCCTTCTTCGGCACCACGAAGAGTGTGACGGGGTGCTGATGCGCCCGGTAGGCGATCGCGACCGTCGGCCGGTTGTTGAGGAAGTCGATGCGCGCCCCCTGCATCTGGAAACCTTCGGCGGCGAGGTCGGCGAGCGGCACCTTGTAGGCGATGCGCCCCTCGAGCCATTCCGCGAGAAGTGCCCTGTCGTCGGCCGACATGTCGACGTGCTCCTCGGCGAGCACGGCTCTGAGATGCGCGGTGGCGACCTCCTTCACCTCGGTGAACTCGACCGGAATGGGCTGCAGCTCCTCGGGTCGGAACAGCACCTCGACGGTGATCGGGGCGGTCGGGCGCAGCTGGCAGGCGAGGCGCAGATCGGGCGGGGCTCCCGTCGCCTGCAGCACGGCGGCCTCGGCTTGCGCCGGGGGCGGCAACGCGGCGGCGCCGTCGACGATGCGCACCTGACAGGTGGCACATCGCGCACGGCCACCGCAGACCGAGGCGTGCGGCACGCCCGCCTGCCGGCTCGCCTCGAGCACGGTCATGCCGGGCGTGGCGACGGTGCTCGGGCCCTCGACGTAGCTGATGCGAACGGGAGCCGGCTCATCGCCTCCGGCAGGGCTCGCGCTTGCGGCGAGCGCGCGCTTGCGGCGCACGATCGCCCCATAGGCATAGGAAGCGGCGACAATGGCGAGCACGGCTCCGAAACCGATTTTCAGCCACCTGCCGATCGCATCGATGGCTTGGGCATCGGCCTCGGTCGGGAAGCGGACGCGCTGCTTGAAGGCAGCGAGTGCTGCGGGATCGGACAGGATCTCGGCTGTCCTGCGGCCCGAGACGACGAAGCCGGCAACGGCCGCGATGGGAATGAGCACGGCCGGGATCAGCAGCCACGGCGCAATGCGGCGGTAGCCGCTCGCCAGGCGAAGCCAGTAATGCAGGCCGACGCAGCTGTGGATCCACACCAGCAGCACGAGCGCGATCGAGCCAGCGGCCTTGGCCGGCCATAGCCGATGCAACTCGAACAGATAGTCGACGTTGATGCCATAGCCCCAATCGCCGACGCGCGTGTCGACCACATGGGGCAGCAGCATGAAGGGGATGGCGAGCGCCACCGCGATTTGCAGAAGCTCCCACAACGGCATCCGCAAGGTGCGACGCTGGGCGAGCTTCACCAGCGCCAGTCCGACATGCACGACGAGGGAGGCGCCGAGCAGCACGGTGCCGGGCCACGAGCGCGTGACCAGCATGCGCCAGGCTTGCACCTCGTGCATCAGCTCCAGGCTGACGAGCCCCAGCGAATGATTGACGAAGTGGGCAGCGGCGAAGGCGAACAGCACCAGGCCCGAGCCGAGGCGCAGGAGCTGGAGGCTGCCTCCTCTCAGGTAGATGTGAATATCCGCCTCCTCGACGTTGCCGAATATGTCGACCGGTCCCGACAGTAGCACCGCGGTCGCCCGGCGGCTCGGCACCCGGCCGTCGTGGTCAACGACCGGACGCGTCCGCGCAGCGCGAGATCGACGTTAAGGACATTTGTAGCATGGCGCCCGTGCAAGCGCTGTGATCACCAGCACAGCATCGGCTGCCAACTTGGGCCTGTCATCCCCAGAGTGATGGGGGAGGCGGCAGCATATGACCGTCGCGGTAGGCGACGGCCGGCTCACGGTCGCGGGCGAGCAGCAGCGGCCCGTCGAGATCGAGCCAGTCCGCGTAGCCGGCCATGAGCCAGGCCGGCGCCATCGCCAGGGACGTCGAGACCATGCAGCCGACCATGACGCGCAACCCGGCAGCCTTGGCCGCGCGCGTCATGACGAGGGCCTCGGTCGGGCCGCCAGCCTTGTCGAGCTTGATGTTGACCGCATCGTAGCGGCCGGCGAGGAGAGGAATGTCGGCGGCCGTGTGTGCGCTTTCGTCGGCGCAGACGGGAACAGGGCGAGCGATGCCGCCGAGCGCGCTGTCGGCCCCGGCGGGGAGCGGCTGCTCGACGAGCTCGACACCGGCCGCGGCGGCCGCCGAGAGCAGCGGGATCAGGTCGGCCTCGCTCCAAGCCTCGTTGGCATCGGCGACGAGACGCACGTCGGGACGTGCGGCCCTGACGGCGGCCATGCGCCGGGCATCGAGCGGACCGCCGCCGAGCTTCAGCTTGAGCAGCGGTTTGTCTGCTGCGGCGCGCGCCGCATCGGCCATTGCATCGGGGGCCGCGAGGCTCAGTGTGAAGCAGGTGAGGCGCGGGGTCAGTGGCGGGACGACGCCCAGCAATGCGGCGGCCGTAGTGCGCTGTCGGCGAGCCTCGAGGTCTACGAGCGCGCAATCGAGCGCGTTCCTGGCGGCTCCGGCGGGAAGCTCCCGGGCGAGGCGGCGGCTGTCGAGCGGCCCCGCTGCCGCGTGCGCCCTGATCAGCGCGAGCACGCCGTCGACCGTCTCGCCGTAGCGCGCATAGGGGACGCATTCGCCGCGCCCGGTGCAGCCTGTCCCGTCCTGGACGGTCGCGACCACGACCTCTGCCTGCGAGCGCGCCCCCCGCGAGATGGTGAACGTGCCCCGAATGGGAAATATCTCGGACACGGCGTCGCGAAGCGTCACGGTCATGGCGTCACCCTGCCTCTCGCGCGATCCCTCCGGGCCGCGATGGCCGGCATAGCCGGATCACGAGAGCTGGCCGCTCGCGTGCGCGAGAAACAGGTACGCGCGGCCCTGCTCCGTCGCGATCTGGCTCTGACTGAGGCGGCCCGAAGGATCACGCTGGTCGGCCTCGCGCAGCAGCCTCTGGAAATCGTGCAGATAGCGGTCGACCGATTGCCGGAACCCCGGCTCGGCGGTGTAGCGGCGCTGCCATTCGTCGAACAGTCCCCGTCCATCGACGGAGTAGATGCTGCGCACCATCACCCCGCGCTGCCCGGCACGGAACCGAGACCAGATGGCGGAGGCCGTGGTCTGGTCCAGGGCGCGGGCGCAGCCGGAAAGGTTGAGCTCGGCGTGGCCGCTGTCGTCGAGGGAGGCCCGGGCCAGAAGATCGCCGAGCTTCCAGCCGTCGCGTCCGGCATCCGGTTGCTGCGGGGCACCCTGCGGAGGCGAGTGCGGCAGGGCAGCCTGCGCCGAGCGGGCGCGGGCAAGCTCGTTGGCGAGCGTCTGGGAGACGGAGGAGATGGCGCGCCCGGCGCCGGGCAGTGGCATCGGCTGCGTGACCGGCGGCACGACATCGGCGCGCTGGGCCTCGCGCTGCGAAAGGCTGGAGAGTTGCTCGAGCGCCTTGAGCTGCTCCTGCAGCGACTGGCGCATGTGCTCGGCCGAGGCGCGCGTCGCCTCGGGCAGGCGCTCGAGCTCCTGCTTGAGGCGGACTTGCTCGCCTTCGATGTCCGACAGCGTGCGTTGGGCCCGCTGCCGGATATCGTCGTAGCTCGACGAGAAGCGCGACTGCATCGTGCCGAGCTCCTGGCTGACCTCGCGCGACACCGACTGAAATTTCTCCCG
>JBFWQN010000577.1:0-3491 GCA_050249405.1 Hyphomicrobiaceae bacterium
CGGCGAACCGCATCATCCAGCTCGATCATCATACGCGCGGGCGCGTCATGTTCGGTGCCGGGCCGGGGCTCCTCGCATCGGACGCGCTGATGCTCGGAATCGATCCCAACACGCAGCGCGACCGCATGGCCGAGGCGCTGGACGTGATCCTGCGCCTCTTCAGAGGCGAGATCGTCACCGAGAAGACCGACTGGTACAATCTCGTCGGCGCGCGGGCCCACATCCTGCCTTACACGAAGCCGCACCCCGAGGTGGCCGTGGTGTCGGCCGTCACGCCTTCGGGTGGCCGCCTCGCCGGCAAGTACGGGGTCTCGATGATCTGTGTCGCGGCGACGAACCCGTTCGGCTACGACGCGCTGGCCGCCAACTGGAAGATCGCCAGCGATATGGCCGCCGAGAACGGACGGACGATGAATGCGGCCAATCTGCGGTTGGTGGGGCCGATGCACATCGCCGAAACGCGCGAGCAGGCTTTCAAGAACGTCAAATACGGCCTCGAGCCCTATCTCGATTATCTCAACAATAATCAGCCGCGCTTTCTCGTGCCGCCTGGAAAGGATGCGGCCGAGTGGTTCGTCGAATCGAAGTTCGGCGTGATCGGCACGCCGGACGATGCCATTGCCATGATCCAACGCCTCTACGACAAGCAGGGCGACTTCGGCGTCATGCTGCAGCAAGTTCACAACTGGACGGATTTCGAGCAGACGAAGCGCAGCTACGAGCTCTATCAGCGATACGTGATGCCGCATTTCTCGGGCGACAATCGACCGCGCATCGAGAGCTTCGACTGGTGCACGGCCAACCGCGACCTCCTCGCCGAGAAGCGCTCCACCGCCGCCAAGCAGATGTTCGAGAAGCACGAGGCGGAGCTGAAAGCCAAGCAGCAGGCGGGCATGGCTGCCAAGCCGCAGAAGGGCCGCGAGGCGTGGTAGGGCGTCCCGCACGGGGAGGCTCGAGCGGGCAATGAGCTCAGGAGACGGGCAAGTGGCAAAAGACGCGCAAGGGCACGAGCTCTCGGCCGGCAACGGGGATGCGGCGCGGCACCTCGACGACGCCGTGCGCGCCTATATACTGGCGTATGGCGATCTCGCCTCACACATGACATCCGCCCGAGAGGCAGCTCCCGGCTGTCCGATGGTGATGCTCATGCAGGCCTGGCTCCTGGCGTTGTCCAACGACCGGGCCAATGTGGCCACGGCCCTCCGACTCCTCGACGACATCCGCGCCGCGACGCTGAACGAGCGGGAGGCGGCCCATCTGGCCGCCCTGGAGCAGGTCGTAGCCGGCAGCTGGGAGGCTGGCGTCCACCTTCTGGAGCGGCATCTGATGGCCTTTCCGCACGACATTCTCGCCCATCAGGCAGCGCTGCGGCTCGACGGCTTCCTCGGCCGGTTTCATCGCGGCGCGGCACGCTCAGCACGGGCGCTGCCGCTCTGGTCCAAAAATGCACCCGGCTACGGGATGCTAATCTCCTTCTACGGCTTCGGACTCGAGGAGGCCGGCGACTATGGCCGCGCCGAGGACGTCTCGCGCGCCGCCGCCGAGCTCGAGCCGACGGGCTACTGGCCGCATCACGCCGTGAGCCACGTGCTCGAGATGACGGGGCGACCGCGCGAGGGGCTCGTGTGGATGGACGATCGCGAGGCGCTCTGGGCCGGCCGTGCGAACACGAACCAAATCCACATCCACTGGCACAAAGCGCTCTTCCACGTGGAGCTCGGGGAGACTGAGGCGGCGCTCGCGCTCTGCGACGGCCCCATCCTCTCGACGCTGCGGCCGGTGGGAACCAGCCTGTGCAACGTGTCGGCGCTTCTGCTGCGGCTCGAGATGCTCGGCGCGGACGTCGGCGCCCGCTGGGCGGATCTTGCTCGCCGGTGGGAGGGCAGCACGGGCGGCAGCGTATTCAACGATATCCACGCCGCGATCGCCTACCTGCGCGCCGGGGATTCCGACGCCTTCGGCGAGCTTTGCCGCAGCATGCAGACCACGGCCGAGACCGGTCGCGGGCAGGCGCCGTCCTACCGGACCGTCGGATTGCCGGTCGTCCACGCATTCGAGGCCTTCGAGCGCGGCAGCTACCGGGAGGCCATGAATGGTTTCCTCGCCGCACGCTTCGATCTCGAGCGCATGGGCGGCAGCAAGGCGCAGCGCGATGTCGTCGAGTGGGCCTTGGCCGAAGCCGCCATCCGCGGAGGCGCCCGCCACGTCGCCCTCGCGCTCGCCAACGAGCGCCTCGCGTCGAGGCCCGCGAGCGTGCCCAACCAGCGCCTTTTGGCCCGCGCCGAGGCGATCGCGGCCTAGCAGAGGGCGGGCCGGCTCGTTGCCGGCCTGTGCGGCTCCTCGGCCAAGCAAGCGCAGCGCGGAACGTGCTGCGCGGGATCAGCCCGATTGGCACCTGCACTCAACTCTGCTTAGCTCACCTCGACGGGCGCCGTCATGACTGCCCCACTCAATGAGCAGGCCGAGGGACCACATGCGCAAGAACAAGCTCCGCCAGATCGTGAAGGACGGCGGCAACATCATCAACGGCTGGAGCGCCATACCGGATTCGTATGCGGCCGAGGTCTATGCCCATTGCGGCTGGGACAGCGTGACTATCGACCTGCAGCACGGACCGGTCGATTTCACGCGCGCCCTGCCCATGCTGCAAGCGATCTCGACGACCGACGCCGTGCCGCTCTGCCGGGTGCCCTGGAACGACGCGGCGATGGTCATGAAGCTGCTCGACGCCGGCTCGTACGGTCTCATCTGCCCCATGATCAACACCAAGGAGGAAGCGGAGCGGTTCGTGTCGTTCGGGCGCTACCCGCCGATCGGCACGCGCTCGATGGGCCCCAACCGGGCGGTCCAGTATGCCGGCGCCGACTACTGGCAAGGCGCCAACGAGGAGGTGCTGCTGCTCGCGATGATCGAAACGCGGGCGGGCCTCGCCAATCTGGAGCAAATCCTGTCCGTGAAGGGGCTGGACGGCGTCTATGTCGGTCCGTCGGACCTGTCGATGGCGATGGGCAAGCCACCGACGCTCGACCCCTCCGATGCCGCGGTGATCGCCGCGATCGAGACCATCGGCAAGGTGACGCGCTCGAAGGGCCTCATCGCGGGCGTGCACACCGACGGGCCCGCAACCGCAAGGAAGCGGATGGGCCAGGGCTACAATTTCCTCACCCTCATGAACGACGCCCGCGTGCTGGCCGTCGCCGCCACCAATATGGTGAAGGAGACACGCGGCGAGGCAGGCAAGGTGACCGCGAAAACATACTGATCGGCCCGCATCCGATGTGGTGTCTTCTCAGCGCCGGGCAAACGCGCTAGGAAGATGCCGATCAGCGCATCGGCCCCACGGCTGGTGCGTGGGTCGGCACCTAATCCTGCGTCCGCGTTGGCCTGCAATCGAGTTGCAGCGTCCACTCGCCGCAGAGAATCAATTCGGGGCATAGCTCAGCCTGGTAGAGCGCCTGCTTTGGGAGCAGGAAGTCGGGAGTTCGAATCTC
>JBFWQN010000578.1:0-3488 GCA_050249405.1 Hyphomicrobiaceae bacterium
TGATCCACGACTATCGGCGAATGGCAGCGCTCGCCGTCGTCGAGAACCCGGAGCTGTTCGCCGAGAGCCTGATCGTAGAGCGATCGGCGCAAGACGCGAACCGGGTGGACGCCTACCTGCCGGTGGACGTCGCCAATCAGCTCCGCATCTTCGCCGCCAACACGACCATCTACCTGCAGCGCCAGCGGCAAGCGCCGCTGCTCGCCGCGTAAGGGAGGCTTGAATGGACGATCTCTGCTGCTTCAACAGCGGCGGCCGGGCGGCGCTCACGATCACGGGCGCCGCTGGCCACAGGAAGGTCGGGCTTCGCGGCTCGCTCACCATCATGCCGACGAACACGGAGACGGAGGCCGGCGCGAACAGCGACGGCAGCCTCTACGTGACGACGAAGCCGGTGCCCGCCACGTGCGAGATCAAAATCTCGGACAAGTGCGGGCTCCGGCTCGAAGACCTGACGAGCTGCACGATCGACGCCACGATCGAGCTGATCGACATGCGCCGCACCTATCTGTTCACGCGGTCGCGCGTCGTCGGCCGCCCGTCTCTCGACAGCGAGAGCGGCGAGATCACGGGGCTCAAGATCGCGTCCAGCAACGTGCAGGTAGTCGAAGGCGTGTAAGCGAACCGAGACCGTCGCCGACGTGCGGCGGTCTCTCATCCTGGGGGGATGACTGATCCATGCTCACGGTTCCGAAATTGCGGTCTGCCGCGACCGCCGCTGCGACTGCCGACGAAGCCGCCGGCGAGGCTCCGGCGACGCTCAGCGGGAAGGTCAGCGAGGCAGCTCCGCCTCCGACGACTGACGCGCAAGCGCTTCTGCGCGCCATGCTGGCGCGGCAAGACCTGAAGAAGCAGCCGCTCTCCAAGCCGATCCGAACGCACCAAGGCGAGCTTCGGGAGCTCACGCTGCGCGATCCGGTCGCTGCGGACTACATCGAGATCGGCAAGGTGCCTTTCGATGTCCGCGGCGCCGACGAGGATCGCCGGGCGACCGTCGACTTCAAGGTGGCGGCGCAATGGGCGGCAGCGCTGACCGGGCTTGACGCCATCCTTCTCGGCCAGCTCGCCGCCAAGGATTGGCTCGCGCTCGTCGGCCGCGTGAATGCCCTGCTCATGCAGGCCGGGGTGGATGACGTGGGAAACTGAGAAGCGTCGTCGCCGTCCTCATATTCGATCACAGCCTTTCGCCAGATGAAATCCTCGGGGCCACGATCCGTCGCCTCGTGGTTCTCGCGCGCTTGCGCGGCATTTACGTCGACTGGCTCAAAGCGCAGAAGGGGGCGTGATGGCGACGCTTGTCACGACTGCTGTCATTCGCGCATACGACATGCTGACCGGCCCGCTCAATGCGATGGCCGGCAACATCCGCCGCGCGAACAGTCAGATAGCGGCGGCTGGTGCCACGGCGCGCTCGTCAACGGGTGGCTTCAACCGCTTCGCCACGGGCGTCGGCCTGACGGCACTTTCGATCGGTGGTCTCGTCCAGTCGGCCAAAGAGACGTCCGACGCGCTGCAGGGTATCGGGTACGCCAAGCTGTTCGATCCGATCGAGCAAGGCGGCGGCAGCGTGAAGGGCGCCATCTCTGAGATCGAGAAGGCAACCGCCACGGTGGTCCGTCTGGCCGACGAGCTGAAGGCGCCACCGAAGGACATCGCCAAGACGCAAGAGGCGCTGGCGAAGGCCGGCCTCGAGACCAAGCTGCTCGCCGAAGCGTCGAAGAATATCCAAATCGCAAAATTCACCGATCCTGGCGCGTCGGTCGAGACGTTGGCGGCCTACACGAACGGCGTGCTCGGGCTCGCCAAAGCCTACAATCTGCTCGACGGCGCGACAGAAGAGCAGTTCATCAAGCGGGCGCTGGGAAGCGCAGCCGCGGTCGCCGCTCGCACGCCTCTGTCGACAGGCAGCTTCATCCAGTCCAAGTCGGCAGCCCAAGGCATCATGTCGGCGGCCGGCCTCCGGCTTGAAGAGCAAGACGCATTGCTCGGCGTGCTGGCCGCACGGAACATCTCGCCGGACGTGGCGGCCACTACGATCCGATCTGACATCGCCACGGTCCTGTCTCCGACGCCGCAGCGCATGAAAAGCTGGGCGGCATCGGGGCTCAAGCGAGGGGACTACATGACGGGCGGCGCGTCCGACCCGACGCGCATCATTCAGTCGCTGCGGATGCAGGCTGCCGGCCGCCTGGACGCGAAAGAGCTGAAGGCGCTCGATGCCGACATCATGAAGGCGTCGAAGCAGGGCGAGCTGCTGAGCGACGAGTTCCAGAACCATATCATCGCTCGAATGGGCAAGATGATGGGGATGGACATGCGGCAGGAGGCCAATCTCGACGCGGTGCGCGAGATGTGGGCCGAAGCCGCGACGAAGGGCGGCGTGAAGATCGACTTCGTGAAGCTGCTTCGCGACGTCGCCGCTCTCGAGCAAGAGCAGACCGGCCGCGGTGCGGCGATCCTCGGCCAGATATTCGAGCAGAAGCGCCACAGCACAAACCTCGCGCTGATGACCGGCTTCCTGGCTGACGACAAGACCAAGCAGAAGCTCTTCGACGATCTCGTTCAAGCGTCGAAGGAAGGCGCGTCGAAGATGGATCAGGTGCTCGAGCTCCACATGAAGAGCCAAGCATCCACGATCCGGCGGATTGAGGCCGCGTGGGAGCTGTTTACGTTCCGACTGTCGTCGAGCCCGGCGATGGTCTCGTTCCTCGACATGCTCAACGATGGCCTCGGGGCGCTGAGCAAGGCGAACCCGGCGCTACTCGACTTCGGCGTGCGCCTCGCCACGCTCGGCTTGCTCGCCATCCCGGCGCTTGCGGCCGCGCGCGGAATAGGCGCGATCGGCGCCGTGGCAATCGGTGCCGCCCTTGGTCTCGGCCGCCTCGTCGCCTTGCCGTTCGCTGCTGCGGCGGCGGGCCTGCGCAGTCTCGGCATGGCGGCGGCGTTCCTGTCGCTCACGGGTGGCGCGATGGGGCTACGGCTCGCTGGCGCTGCCGCGGGCGCTGCCGGGCTCATGAACGTGTTGGGCCGCGTCGCCGGCATCGTCGCGCCGATCGCCGGCCTCGTGGCGATGGGCGGCCTCGCGGCCGTTTTCGCCAACGCGGATGCGATCGGCAAGACGGAAGGCTGGGCCAACTTCCTGAAATCGGGCTCGGAATTGGGCGCGTCCTTCGAGGCCGTGGCCAGATCGGTTGCGAACCTGTTCGGGTTCGATCCGAAGGGCTCGGCGCTGGTTGCCGGCGTGAGTGCGTTGCTGGACCTCCTGGCCGGCGTCGTGAGCTTTACGGCCAAGGCGCTCGCCTTGCTGGCTGAAGGCATCGCCAAGCAGAAGGAAGGCGCCAAGGGGACTTTCGGTGGAGGCGAGGCGGCGCCCGGGATCGGCGAGACGGAGACCGGGCCGGTTCAAGGCTCCAGTGAGCCGACAGTCCTGCCGCCGATTGTGGTGCCGCCGGCATCCGGAACGCCTGGATTGCCTGCGATGCCCGCAT
>JBFWQN010000579.1:0-3485 GCA_050249405.1 Hyphomicrobiaceae bacterium
CGATCGGCGGGCCCCCTGCCTGCACCGGAGTCGGCGAGACGATGAGGTCCATGAAGCACACGTGCTTGCCCTCGTAGCTGGGCCGTTCCGCGGTCCACAGCTCCTTGAAAGCCTCGATGTACTCATCCGTCACCGCCCCGCGCTCCTTGAACGGCGCACCGAGCAGGCGGAACTCCTCCTCCATCCAGCCCGCCCCCACGCCGAGCACCAGCCGGCCGTTCGACAGCACGTCGATCGTCGAGAGCGTCTTCGCGGTCTGGATCACCGGTCGGTGCGGCACCACCATCACCGAGGTGAGCAGCTTGAGCCGCGTCGTGCAGCCTGCAATGAAGGCGAGCGTCGCGAGCTGGTCGAAGCAGTGGCCATGCTCGGCCGCCGACCAAACGCCGCCCTGGGTGTAAGGGTAGGCCGAGCAGAGCTTCGCTGGCACGATCATGTGGTCGTTGACCGACAGGAACGAGAACCCGGCTCGCTCGGCGGCCTGGGCGATGGCCATGTAGGTGCCGCGGCTCGTATAGAGGCCGCGCGTCAGCGTGCTGATGCCGAATTCCATCGGATCCCCTCCCGGCCGTCCCCGGCGGATTTGCACAGGGATCGTTGCAATCAGGGTCTGCGATCCGGAACTCGGTGGCAAGTATGTCTCGAGTGACGATCCGCCAGTCAGGGTGCGCGCGCCAACACCCCGCCGCCCGTTGGCCTCGCGACCCCCGTGGTGCCCGGCCAGGTCAGCGGCAATCCCTCCAGCGATCGCACCGCCAGATAGGCCCACGCCTCGGCCTCCAGCATGTCTCCATCGAGTCCGACCGCTTCCACCGGCACGACGGCATTCTCGACGCGGGCCGCGAGCATGCTCATGAGCGCGCGATTGCGTCGCCCGCCGCCACTCACCATCCAAAGCGCCGGCTCTTGCGGGAAATGCTCGCGCGCCTTGACCACGGCTTCCGCCGTAAAGGCGGCCAGCGTCGCGGCCGCGTCTGCCGGCGTCAGTCCGTCGACGAGATCGAGCGAGAAAGCGTTTCTGTCGAGCGACTTCGGCACGGGCTTCGCGAAATAAGGATGCATCAGGTAGCTATGCACCACACGCTCATCCGGCCGGCCACTCGCGGCAAGCCGTCCGTCCTCGTCTAGCGATCGGCCGCTCGTGCCTCGCACCAGATCGTCGATCAGCGCGTTTCCTGGCCCCGTGTCGAAGGCGATGAGGCTCCCATCGGCGCCGATCCACGTCACATTGGCAACCCCGCCGATGTTGAGCACCACTGCGGGGCGCTGCGGGAGCTTGGCAGCCAGCGCGCGATGGTAGACCGGCGCCAGCGGTGCACCCTGGCCGCCCGCGGCAACATCGGCTGCACGCATGTCGAAGATCACGTCGATGCCCGTCCGGCTCGCGAGCAGCGGCCCGTCTCCGAGCTGCAGAGTGAGCCCGGCCTCGGGCCGGTGCAGCACCGTCTGCCCGTGGAAGCCGATCACGTCGACGCCCGATGGCTGCAGCATACGATCGCCGAGAAAACGCAGCACGGCTTTTGCGTGTCGTTCTGTCAACTCCCGCTCGACTTCTGCGAGCACTCCCGGCCGCTCGCTTCTCTGGCGCACGCCTCGCGCCTCGGCGACGGCGCGCCGGAGACTGCCTCGGAAGGCTTCATCGTAGGGGATGCTTGCCGCATCGAGGCGTCGCACATGCTCTTCGCCGTCGGTCTCGATCAGGGCAAGATCGATGCCGTCCATCGACGTTCCGCTCATCAAGCCCACCGCACGCCTGATCTTGCTCATACCGGTGCTCCCGTGCAATTTGGCGGCTCGAAGCGTGTCGCAGATCTCCGCGTGCAGTGTGCAAGCTAGGCCAGCACCGCGCGACATCGGGAGATGTGTCCCCACCCCCCTCCTTTTCGACGGGAGCTCGCGCGGGGCAATGATCGGTCGAATGGTTCCAAAGGGCTGACCCTTTGGCGGGAGCGCGAAGGTCGGGCCCTCGCACTTGGCTTTGACGGCGAGTCTAACCTATGTCGACGATGAAGTCAGACTTTCTCAATGTCCTCACCGAGCGCGGCTTCATCCACCAGTGCTCCGATGTGCCCGGGCTCGATGCCCTGGCCACGAAGGGCGAGATCGTCGCCTACGTCGGCTACGACTGCACGGCGCCCTCGCTGCACGTAGGCTCGCTCATCTCGATCATGATGCTGTCGTGGCTGCAGGCCACTGGCTCGAAGCCGATCGTGCTCATGGGTGGTGGCACTACCCGCGTCGGCGACCCGTCGGGACGCGACGAGACCCGCGCGCTGCGCCCGGTAGCCGAGATCGAGGCCAACAAGGCCGGCATGCAGAAGGTGTTCGGCAAGCTGATGCAGTTCGGCGATGCCCCGCGCGATGCCATCATGGTCGACAATGCCGAGTGGCTGACGCGCCTCAACTACATCGACTTTCTGCGCGATGTCGGCCGTCACTTCTCCGTCAACCGCATGCTTTCGATGGACAGCGTCAAGCTTCGTCTCGACCGCGAGCAGGAGCTGTCGTTCATCGAGTTCAACTACATGCTGCTGCAGAGCTACGACTTCACCGAGCTGGCGCGCCGCTACGGCTGCAACCTGCAGATGGGCGGCTCCGACCAGTGGGGCAACATCATCATGGGCGTCGATCTCGGTCGGCGCATGGGCACGCACCAGCTCTACGCCCTGACCTGCCCACTGCTCACCACCTCGTCCGGCGCCAAGATGGGCAAGACCGCGGCCGGGGCCGTGTGGCTCAACGAGGAGCAGCTTTCCGCCTACGAGTACTGGCAGTTCTGGCGCAACACCGAGGACGCCGACGTCGAGCGGTTCCTGAAGCTTTTCACCCGCCTGCCGCTCGACGAGATCGGCCGCCTCGCCGCCCTGAAGGACGCCGAGATCAACGAGGCGAAGAAGGTGCTCGCCACCGAGGCGACCGCCCTGCTGCACGGCCGCGACAAGGCCGATGCCGCCGCCGAGACCGCTCGCAAGACATTCGAGGAGGGCGCGCTCGCCGAGGATCTGCCGTCCATCGAGGTGCCGGAGGCCGACATCCGTGCCGAGCTCGGTGTCCTCGCCGCATTCGTCACGGCCGGCCTCGTCAAGTCGAACGGCGAGGCACGCCGCCAGATCCAGGGTGGGGGCCTCCGCGTCAACGACGAGGTGGTGAAGGACGAGAAGGCGAAGCTGCGACCCGCCGATGTCAAGGACGGCGTCGTCAAGCTGAGCCTCGGCAAGAAGAAGCACGTCCTGCTGCGGCCGGTGTGAGCGTCGTGGCGAAGCAAAGCGGCAAAGGCCGTCACGCACAGACCGCAGCCGGTGCCCGCGTCGCGCGCGAGCGCGCTGCACGCCGGCGCGCCGCCAGAGAGCAGACCGCCGAGCGCCGTGCCGCACCGGTACCGGCAGACGGCCCGCCTGTCCTGCCGGCGGACGAGTCGACTGGCGATCCGCAACTCGTCGAGATCGCCGAGTCCGATCTCATGAACGAGGTCAGCGTGCTCGCGA
>JBFWQN010000580.1:0-3484 GCA_050249405.1 Hyphomicrobiaceae bacterium
CGGCGGCTGGACGGACAAGATCCTGTCCCGGATCATGGATGCGATCCTGTCGTGTCCGCCGCACATCCTCGCGATGGCCGTGGCGATCGGCCTCGGCGCCGGCTTGTGGTCGGCCGTGGCAGGCATCGTCCTGGCGTCGATCCCCTGGATCTTCCGCCTGCTGCGCTCCGAGGTGCTGCGCATCCGCACACTCACCTTCGTCGACGCCATGCGGGCACTTGGCGCGTCGCAGACCCGCATCATGTTTCGCCACATCATGCCGCAGCTCAGCTCGACCTTGCTGACCCAGGCTTCGTCGGTATTCGGCTTTTCGGTACTGACGCTTGCCGGACTCGGATTCGTCGGCCTGGGGATCCAGCCGCCGGCCCCCGAATGGGGCACCATGATCACCGAGGGGCTCGCCTATGCGCTTACCGGCCAATGGTGGCTCGGTCTGTTCCCGGGTTTCGGCCTGTTCATGCTGACCGCGGCGGGCAACATGGTGGCGGACGGTCTTCGCGACAGCTTCGACCCGCGCGCGCAGCGGCGGCGCTAGACGATGCTGAGGCTGACGCTCGACCGGCTGGTCGCCGCGGCGCTCACGCTGCTGGGCGCCTCGGTGATCAGCTTCGTCATCCTGCGCGCCGTGCCCTCGAACCCGGCGCGGCTCATCGCCGGTCCCTTCGCCACCGACGAGGTCATCCGCAACGTCGAGGCCGAGCTCGGCCTCGACAAGCCGATCTGGCAACAGTACGTCAGCTACATCTGGGATTTCGCCCATGGCGACTGGGGGTTTTCCTACAGCGCCGGCCAGCCGGTCCTGACCCAGATGGCCGAACGCCTGCCGGCCAGCGCCGAACTCGGGCTCTATGCCTTCGCCATCGCACTGGCCGGTGCACTGATCTTCGCCCTGCTCGCAGCGCTGTCCGGGTCGCGGATCGTCGACTACGCCGTCCGCATCATGTCGTTCATCTTTCTCGGCGTGGCGCCGTTCTGGATCGCGCTCATCCTGCTGATGGTGTTCTTCGAACAGCTGGGCTGGCTGCCGGGGCCGGGCGGGAGGGGCATGACCCCGAGCGTCGTGCATACGGGCTTCCACACCATCGACCATCTGCTGAACGGCGACCTCAGGGGGTTTTTCGATGCGCTCACGGCGCTGCTCCTGCCGGCGCTGTCGCTGGCGCTGGCCCCGATGGGCTACATGATCCGCCTGCTCCGCGCGAACCTTCTCGACACACGGTCCGAAGGCTTCGTCCCCGTCCTCCACGCGCGCGGCCTGTCGGGAACGCGCACGAAACTCCTTCACATCCTGCCCAACGCCTTCCTGCCGACACTGACCGCCGCGGGCCTCATCTTCTCGCAGCTCATCGGCGGTTCGGTGCTGATCGAGAAGATGTTCTCGTGGCCGGGAATCGGCACGCTGGTGACCGACAGCATCCTGCGGCAGGACTACGCCGTCGTTCAGGCGTTCGTGCTGTTGTCGGCTTTCCTCTACGTGCTCGTGTCGCTGGCGGTAGACATCCTCTACGGGGTGCTCGACCCACGGATCCGGAGGAGCTGAGATGAGCGAGTCCGTCATCGAAGTCTCCGGCCTGGACGTCGCCTTCGGTGACCTGAAGGTCGTCGACAACGTGTCGTTCAGCATCAAACCCGGAAAGACGCTCGGCCTGGTCGGTGAATCCGGATCGGGGAAATCGGTCACCAGCCTCGCCATCCTGCAACTCCTCGCCGCTGTCGGCTCGGGGCGCATCGCGCGAGGCGAGCTCACGCTCAACGCCGGCAACAGGTCGTACCCGCTGCGGAAGCTCGGCGAACGGGAATTGCGGTCGCTGCGTGGCGGCGCGATGGCCATGATCTTCCAGGATCCGATGTCGAGCCTCGACCCGATCTGGTCGATCGGCGATCAACTCGTCGAATGCATCCGGCAGCATCAGCCGATGTCGAAATCCGCGGCACGCGCGCATGCGGTCGAAGCGTTGCGGCTGGTCGGCATACCGGCCCCTGAACAACGGATGAAGGACTATCCGCATCAGTTCTCCGGCGGCATGCGACAGCGGGTGATGATCGCCGCGGCGCTGGCGAACCGCCCCGCATTCCTGATCGCCGACGAGCCAACGACGGCGCTCGACGTGACCATCCAGGCCCAGATCCTCGCTTTGCTCAAGACGCTCCAGAACGATTTCGGCATGGCGATGCTGTTCATTTCCCACAACATGGCGGTGGTCGCCGAAGTGGCCGACGAGGTGGCGGTGATGTACGCCGGACAGATCGTCGAGACCGCGCCCGTTGCCGAGATCTTCCGCCATCCGAGGCATCCCTACACGAAGGGCCTGCTCGGTTCGATTCCGCAGCCAGGCGGCCAAGACTCACCCTCCCGGCTGCCGACCATCGGCGGCGCCCCGCCTCTCCTGTCGGACCTGCCGGGTGGCTGCCGCTTCGCGCCGCGCTGCACATACGCCACGGAAGCCTGCACCGGCACGCCTCCCGACCTCCAGGTGGCGGGCGAGAGCCACATGACCCGCTGCATCCGATTCCGGGAAATCTGGCCATGACCGCTCCGCTGCTCGACGTACGCGGCTTGTCCCGCGATTTCGAGGTCCGGAAAGGCCTGTTCGCCAAGAGCAGCCAGCTGACCGCGGCGCGCGACGTGACCTTCCAGCTCGATCGGGGCGAAATCCTCGGGATCGTCGGGGAATCGGGGTCGGGCAAGACCACCGTCGGCCGAATGCTGATGCGCCTGACCGAGCCGACCTCCGGTTCCGTCGCCGTCGAGGGCACCGATATCCTGCGGCTCTCGCACCGGGACATGCTGCCGTTCCGGCGCAAGATGCAGATGATCTTCCAGGATCCGAATTCCTCGCTCAATCCGCGCATGACGGCGGGCGCGCAGATCGAGGAAGCGATGACCATCCACCGGATCGGATCGCAGGAAACGCGCGGGCGCCGGGTGGCCGAACTCATCGAGCAGGTCGGCCTGCCTGCCGACACCGCCGGACGCTATCCACACGAATTCTCCGGCGGCCAGAAGCAGCGCATCGGCATCGCGCGCGCGCTCGCCGTCGAGCCCTCCATCCTGGTTGCCGACGAATCCGTCTCGGCGCTCGATGTATCCGTCCAGGCGCAGATCCTGAACATGCTGCTCGACCTGCGCGACTCGATGGGACTGGCGATCATCTTCATCTCGCACGACCTTTCGGTCGTGGAGTATTTCGCGGATCGCGTCATCGTGATGTATCTCGGCCACGTCGTCGAGACCGCGGCGAGCAGCGCGTTGTTCAAGGACGCCGCGCATCCCTACACCCGGGCGCTGATCGACGCCGCGCCGCGACCGAACCCGGATGCGCCGAAGACGCGAGAACTCATCCGCGGCGACCTGACCAGCGCCATCGACCTGCCTCCCGGATGCGTCTACCGCAAGCGGTGCCCGATCGCCATCGATGCCTGTGCCGAGGGCACGATCCCGCTCGAAGCCATCGCTTCAAACCATGCCTGCGCCTGCCTGAGG
>JBFWQN010000581.1:0-3474 GCA_050249405.1 Hyphomicrobiaceae bacterium
CGAATCTGCGCGGCGCGGTCGGCGCCGGTCGCGTAAAACCAATCGTAGCCCTCGCCGCCAAATATGTTTCCCGCGAGGTAGCCCAGATCGTAGACAGAGCGCGCGCCGGCTTCCCGGTCCAGATGCGCGCCGTCTCGCCAATCCGCAAGTGGCCAGTAGCAGTCGATCGCCACCGCGTCGATCGCTGGCGACGACCAGAGCGGATCGAGGTGGAAAAGAACGTCGCCCGACCCGTCCTCCGGGCGGTGGCCGAAGTATTCGGACCAGTCCGCGGCATAGGTGAC
The DNA here is from genome assembly GCA_050249405.1 of Hyphomicrobiaceae bacterium. GTDB lineage: Bacteria > Pseudomonadota > Alphaproteobacteria > Rhizobiales > Hyphomicrobiaceae. Next base: position 285 of record JBFWQN010000581.1, read on the forward strand.
TTTCGTTGCCGCGCCGACGACGCTTTTGACGTCTACGGCCAGCTCCACGAGCGCGTCGACGAACGGATATGCGGCTGTCGCCGACCGGACCTGCGTCAGCCCCTTGAGCTCCGTGCCGACGACGATGGCGTCGACGCCGCCCGCCGCCACCGCCAGGTGCGCGTAATGGAGGATCATGCGCCGCAGCGTCCATTCTGCCGGGCCTGCGTAGACGACGCTTTCGCCGGAGACGGAGAAGTCGCCAACTGCGCAACTGCCGACCACGTGCGAGAGCTGCGCGGCGGCCGCTGCCGTCCTATCCGGCGTGCCGGCTACCCCCGGCGCTGGATCGACGGTAATCCGTCCGCGCCAGGGGTAGGCGGGCTGAAACGCGCCGGGGCGGTAAGGATCGGGCAGTGTGCATTCCGCCGGCACGTCCATGAGGATGAATGGCGTGAGCACGACGCCGTAACCGCGAGCCTTGAGGTCCCGTATCGCTTGGACGACCGTGCTGTCGGAGGGCGTTCCACCATATGCGGCCTTGCCGCCGCTCGACGAGACGACCGGCGAGCTTGCGCGATCGAGCCCGGCAACCGACCAGACAATCGGGGACGTGTCCTTTTCCGCAGCGTCGACGGCCGGTCTCAACTCGCAGTGGCCAGCGCGCAAATCGCTTCCGAACCAACTGACCACCAGCGAGACAGAGCGCACGTTCGGCAGGGTATCGGCAAGTTGGGCGAGCGCCACCTCCCAATCCGTTGCGCCGGCCGCGGTGTGGCTGTTTTCCGGCTCGGTACGAACTGCCCCCACCCGCCGTGAAACAGCCTGCGTCGCGTAGACGAACTCGCCGGAGCCGGGAATGAGCACCACCGCGCGCACGTTGGATTGGAACTCATCGACGGCCCTGAATACCTCGAACGACAATTGCGGAATGCGATTGCCGAAGGCAGCGAGCGGCATCCGCTCGAAAACGACGTAGGCAATGCCGCGGTAGGCCGGCGTCGACTCCAGGCCTTCCCGGGCGACGATCAGACTATCCGGCTCCTGTGTCTCGGTGCCTTTATGCAGGCGCCAGACATAAGCATCGAGATCGAGCTCGCGGCCGTCAGCCCATATGCGACCAACGGACGATATGGGCCCCTCGCACAATGCAACGGCAAAGTCGGCGTAATACCGATATGCCGCGCCGCTCTCGGTGGAGCTCGAGCGCGGCGCACCCTTGCCGCTTCCCGTCGCCGAAGTCGTGCTCGCCTCCTCCTCGAGGTCCGTCGCCCAAATCACCTGCGCACCGAGACGCGCACGGCCCGCGAGCCGCGGGATAGCAGCGCCCTCGGTCGAGCTCGTGATCCTCAGATCGGCAAGGCGCGGTCCCGCCACACGCCGCGCTCCACCACTCGCGGCGAAAAGTGCCTGATCCACATAATTACCGGCCAAAGCCCCGATCTGGGCGCCGATCGTCGCTCCGGAAATCGTTGCCCCCAGCACGCTCAGCCCGGCTGGCAAGAGCGCGCCGCCGGCAGCGGCACCGGCTGCCGCAAGTGCGAGAGTCGCCATCAGTCCGAGATCCCTGGAAAGGAGAAAGCCCCTGCCAAACGGCGTTGCCACCACGCAGCCAGCATCACCTCGGCAACTGGCGCACCCTCGGTCGCATGGATGAACGTGGTGCGCATCGGGGTATCCGAAACGGGAGCGACGAGAATACCCACATGCTTTGCCACGAAACCTCGGCGATAGCGGAATGCGAGCAGGTCGCCCTGCCGCGCGTCGCAAGGTGCAATCTCGACAAAATGCCTGCGGGCCGCCTCGAGCAACGTCTCCTTTCCCGTCGCCTCGGCCCAGTCCGAACGGTAGCCGGGAAGGGCCTCCGGCTCGCGCCCATAGAGCTCCCGCCACAGGCCGCGGACGAGACCGATACAATCCGTGCCAACGCCACAAAGGCTGGCTTGATGATGGTATGGCGTTCCAATCCACGCTCGTGCGCGATCGACGATCACCTGCCGAGACACGATCTGCTCAGGCATGCTCATTCGCATTCCCCTGCCACATTGCATTCGACATTTGCTACCGAGCTCAGCCGACCGGCGGCGAGGACAGGAAATCGTTGCCGGGCATTGCCGGAAAACCGCGGTGATTGGCCGAATTTCCAAATCGATCGCGACACGTCGCCAGCTGCTTGTCGCAACCGGCAGTGACGATGAAGCCGTCGCCGGCAACCATGCCTCTCCCTGGAGGCTGCCAGAGCTCCATCCGGACAACCGTCTCCTCGACCGAGTGCCGCCTAACCTCGATTGAGCGGCCGACATTTTCGCCGGCAGTGAACGTCAACCGTCCTCGTGTAAACCAATCGGCTGCAAACGATGCCAGACCACTGGCCGAGAAGGTACGATCATCAAAGGTTTGAGCGACGCTGCCTTCTGCCCTGTAAAGCGGATCGGAGAGGTCGACGCCACAGCGGCGATCCCCGAGCTCAGCGTCGCAGCCGACCTGAAAGACGCGGCCTTGCGGCTGCTGCAAATAGTGGGTCAGTCCCCGCACCTCGGCTGCAAATGCAGAGCCGGACCGGCGCACCTCGCCCAGAGACCCGCGCTTGACGAGCACATATGAGTTGGGATTCGACCAGTCGACCCGGAAAATCTCGATTGTCGCGTCGTCGAAGTCACCGGCACTCAGCGAGGCTTCGGAGAGCCGCTCGGAGGTCAACGCGCTTTCGACATCCAGGTCGTCGACAGCAAGCCCCACGGCAGAGCGGATCTCGCTCGCCGTGAAGCCCGAGGCGGCCTCGAACACGGTCCCGTCAAGCTCGATGTCCCGGTCGTGATCAGTAAAGCCGAGTGCAGCGCCATGCCTCGGCGCAATGCGCCAGCACCAACTGAGAGTCGTGACGCCGTTCTGCAGAGCCGCCGTCAATGTGGAAGGGACGTCTCTCATGTGAGCCTCGCAATTGGCATTGGTCAGAACAGTCGACGAGGAACCCCATTTGCTTCCCGCCGTTCTGGAGGAAGCGAGCTTGGCAACAGGGAGAGACAGATGCAGGCGTTCAACATCATCGCGATGATCCTACTTATCGTCGGAGGACTGAATTGGGGCCTCGTCGGGCTTTTCAATTTCGACCTGGTCGCCGCGATCCTGGGCGGACATGCTGGTGTCTACAGCACGTGGTCGCGCATCATCTATGTCGTGGTTGGTCTGGCCGCGCTTTACGGCTTCGCTC
>JBFWQN010000582.1:0-3456 GCA_050249405.1 Hyphomicrobiaceae bacterium
ATCGCCGCCCTACGCAAGTCGGGCGCGCGGACCGTCCCGGCCGATGCGGTGACGACCTCGGCCAGTGGGCTCGACCCACATATCTCGCCGGTATTCGCCGGTTTGCAGGTTGCTCGCGTCGCTGCCGCCCGGGCGGTGTCGCAGGCCCGGGTGCGAAGCCTCGTGGAGAGGCTCACGGAGCACCGGTTCCTGGGGCTCGTCGGCGAGCCCCGGATCAACGTTCTGCGCCTCAATCTCGCTCTTGACGCCGAGCTGCCGGGAGGCGCCGGATAAGGCGCATGGCCGAACCGGACGCCAAATCATCGAATGAAAGACGCCCTTCGCCGAAGGCGTTGCTCGAGCTTGCCGCCAAGGAGAGCCGCGGCAAGCTGAAAGTGTTTCTCGGCATGGCGCCCGGCGTCGGCAAGACCTATGCGATGCTGTCCGCTGCCAGGGCGCAAAAGACCGAGGGCGTCGATGTGGTGGTCGGTGTCGTCGAGACCCATGGACGCTCCGAGACGGCATCGCTGCTCGAAGGGCTCGAGGTGCTGCCACGCAAGCCGGTGCCCTACCGGCGGCGCACATTGATGGAGTTCGATGTCGAGGCGGCTATCGCGCGCAGGCCCAAGCTTCTGCTGATCGACGAGTTCGCGCATACGAACGCATCGGGTTTGCTTCATGCCAAGCGTTACCAGGACGTCGAGGAAGTCCTTCGCAACGGCATTGACGTCTGGACGACGCTCAATATCCAGCATCTGGAGAGCTTGCAGGACGTCGTGCAGCGCATCACGGGCATCCGCGTCCAGGAGACGGTCCCGGACAAGGTCCTCGAGAGGGCCGACGAGATCGTTGTGGTGGACCTGCCGCCGGAGGAGCTGGTCCAGCGCCTCAGGGAAGGCAAGGTCTATCTTCCGGAGAACGCGCGCCGCGCCGTCGACCAGTTTTTCAAGCCGAGCAACCTGACGGCTCTGCGTGAGCTCGCCCTTCGCCGCACCGCCGACCGGGTCGACGAGCAGATGCTGGCGCAGCTTCGCCAACAGGGGATCGAAGGACCCTGGCCGAGCACAGAGCGCATTCTGGTCTGCGTCGGCAGCGATGCGCTGTCGGAGACGGTCATCCGCACCGCGGCCCGGCTTGCGACCGCTCAGAAGGTCGACTGGGTGGCGCTGCACCTGGAGTCGAGAGATCGCGAGATCGTGGACCGCGCTGTCGTGCGGCGCACCGAGAAGATGATGCGGCTCGCCGAGCGACTCGGTGCGAGCACGGTGCGCCTCAATGCAACGGATCTGGCCGGCGAGATCCTCGCCTATGCCAAGCGCAACAACATCACGCAGATCGTCATCGGGCGGTCGAAGGCGGGTCCCGTCGGCCGGCTGCTCAATCGCTCGCTGTCGCACGATCTGGTCCGACGCGCCCAGGGGCTATCGGTGCTGGTCGTGGCGCCCGAAGGCGGACGGACGTCGAGGAGGCCCCCGCACCGCCGATCCACGGGTGCTTGGCTGTCGACCCAGCCACTGGTCACGTCGCTCGGGTGGGCCGTGGGCGCGGTCGCCGCGGCGCTGCTCCTCGGAGAGATGCTCGACCGCGTCGCGCAGCTCCAGAACCTCTCGATGGTCTTTCTGCTCGCCGTGCTCCTGTGCGGCATCCAGCTCGGCACGGCATCGGCCATTGCCGCCTCCGTCCTTTCGTTCCTCGCCTACAATTTCTTCTTCATCGCGCCGCTCTACACGTTCACCGTTGCCGAACCCTACGAGGTTCTGGCCCTGCTCGTTTTCCTCGTCGTCGCTTTCGTCACCGGCTCGATGGCAGGGCGCCTGAGAGAACAGGCCATCGCCACCCGTGTGCGCGCCGAGACCACGCAGGCCCTGTTCGATTTCTCCCGCAAGATCTCCGGCCTGTCCAAGCTCGACGACGTGCTATGGCTGCTTGCCAGCCAGGTCTCGGCCGTTGGCAAGGGAAAGGCTGTCATTCTCCTGGATCAAGGCAAAGGGCTGCTGATCGAGGCGAGCTGGCCTCCGGACGACGAGCTTGCCACATCGGACTGGGCGGCGGCGCGGTGGGCGCACGAGAAGCTGGAACCCGCCGGCCGAAACACGGATACGCTGCCCTCTGCGCGCTTCCACTTCCGCCCTCTCACGGGCTCGAAAGGTGCGATCGGTGCCGTCGGCATTGATCCCGGCGACGGCGACGACAGTTTGAGCGAAGCCGTCACAGCAACGTTGCAATCCTTCATCGAGCAGGCAGCGATTGCAATCGAGCGGATCGCGCTCGTCGAGCAGGCGTCGAAGGCCGAGACGGCCGCCGAAGGTGAGCGCCTCAGGGCGGCTCTGCTCTCTTCGATCTCGCACGATCTTCGCACGCCCCTTGCCTCGATCGTGGGCTCGGTCACGAGCCTGAGAACACTCGGCGATCGCATGTCGAAAACCGACCGGAGCGAGCTTCTGGCGACCATCGAGGAGGAAGCGGGCCGTCTCTCGCGCTTCGTTTCCAATCTCCTCGACATGACGCGGCTCGAAGCCGGTGCCGTCGATATCCGCCGCGACTGGGTGGATGTCGCTGACGTTGTGTCAAGCGCTGTCGAGCGCGCGCGCAAGGCGTTTCCGCGTCGTAGGATACACACGGCCGTTTCCGAGGAGATGCCATTCGTTCGCGGCGATGCCGCGCTTCTGGAGCAGGTGCTGTTCAACCTGCTCGACAATGCGCACAAGTACAGTGGCGCAGGCTCGACTACGGTGGTCAAGGCACATGCGGAACCGATCAGGATCGTGCTGACGGTCACCGATCAAGGTATCGGCATTCCCGCGGATGCTTTGGAAAAGGTTTTCGACAAGTTCTATCGTGTCGCCGGCAGCGACGGCCGGGCTCCAGGCACCGGCCTCGGGCTGTCCATCTCTGCCGGCATCGTGAAGGGCATGGGTGGAACCATCAAGGCCGAGAGCCCCCTTGTTGACAATCGGGGGGCGAGGATCACGATCGAACTCCCGATCGAGGCGAACGGAGCGGTATTCCAGGCGGAAGCCCGAGCATGACAGCACAGCGTGTGCTCGTTGTTGATGATGAGCCGCAAATTCTGCGGTTTCTGAAGCCGAGTCTCGGCGCGGCCGGGTACGACGTCATCGCCGTCGGCAACGGCGCCGAGGCCCTGAAGGCGGCCGCGACACAAGCCCCGGATGTCATTCTGCTTGACCTCGGCCTGCCCGACATGGATGGCAAGGACGTGATCGCGGAGCTGCGCCGCTGGTCGAAGGTGCCGATCGTCGTGCTGTCGGCACGCGACCGCGAGGCAGAAAAGATCGCCGCGCTCGACCTCGGTGCCGATGACTACGTCAACAAGCCGTTCGGCATCGGCGAGCTGATGGCACGCCTGAGAACCGCGCTCAGGCACGCCCCTGAAACTGCTGGCGAGGTCTTGAAGATGGTTAGCGGCGATCTCGTCATCGACATCGCCGCGCACTCGGTGACGCGCTTCGGCAAACC
>JBFWQN010000583.1:0-3455 GCA_050249405.1 Hyphomicrobiaceae bacterium
GGGGATACAGACTCGTCGGCAGCGTCAGCGGGCGGGACTGGGAGGAGTGCGAGCGCCGCTTCCTCGAGTCGTGGCTCAAGGAGCAGCCGCTCTTTGCAGGTGCGGCGGCGAGCCGGTATGCCAGCTCCGAGCCCGGACGCAATCTGGGCCGGCTGGCTCCCTGGCTGCGCAGGACTTGAACGGCATGCAACGCGTCGTCATCATCGACTATGGCTCGGGCAACCTGCATTCCGCGGCCAAGGCCTTCGAGCGCGCGGCGCGCGAGAGCGAGGCGGATGCCCGGATCGAGGTGTCGGCGGACCCGATGGCGGTGCTCGCGGCCGACCGGGTGGTGCTTCCAGGCGTCGGCGCTTTCGCCGACTGCAAGCGCGGCCTGATGGCCGTCGGCGGCATGCGCGATGCACTGGAAACGGCGGTGCGGCGCCAAGCAAGGCCGTTTCTCGGCATCTGTGTCGGGTGCCAGCTGCTCGCCACGCGCGGCCTCGAGCACGAGATCACCGAGGGTCTCGACTGGATTGCGGGGGAGGTGCGGGTGCTGGAGCCCAGCGACGCCGCGCTCAAGATCCCGCACATGGGGTGGAATACGCTCAGGATTCTGAAGCCGCATGCCCTGCTCGACGGTCTTGCGACAGGGGAGGGCGGTCTCCACGCCTACTTCGTGCACTCCTACCACCTCGTCCCATCGAGCCGCGACGTCGTGGTGGCAGAGGCGGACTATGGTGGCCCTGTGACAGCCGTGGTCGCGAAGGACAACGTGGCCGGCACACAATTCCATCCCGAAAAAAGCCAGAGGCTGGGCCTCGGCCTGATCGCCAACTTCCTGAAATGGCGGCCCTGACGGCGGCGTCAGCGGAAGTGGTAGGGCACCACGTAGGTGCGTGCGATCAGGCTCAGTCCCGCTGGCGGGCTCGGTAACCGAGACTTGCGGACGGCCGAGACAGCCGCCTCGTCGAGTGAGGTGTGACCGCTGGAGCGGTCCACCCGGACGAATTCGAGACCACCTCCCTCGGCGACGGCGAAGGCGATGCTCACCGAGCCTCGCGGGCCGGAGCGCGCGCCTTTGGGCCGTGTTCTGGCCAGGGCGGCCACGACGGCACGCATGAAGGCGCGGACCTCGCCGGGACTCGATGCGGCCGGGGTGCTGGCGGGGCGCTCGCGGCCTCGATCGGCCCGGGATGCGACTCCGCCGATGGGCTGGGCGAGACTGGCGGACGTGGAAACTTGCTCTGGTGTCTCGGCCGGCTGGACGGCTTCGTGCGGCTTCGGCGGCGCGGGAAGGTCCGGCGTCGCCTCGAGTGGTCTCGGCTCTGACGGTGGCACGACAGGGGGTGGAGGCAGCGTGATTGCATCGGGCTCGGGCGCTATCGCGGGGGTGGCGTGCGCAAGGGAAGTGGTGACAGCCTCGACCACGTCCGGCGTTTTCCGATCGGCGCGGGGCTCCGGCGGGCTTGTCTCCACCGGCTCGGGCAGGGGGTCTTTTGCCGGGGTCTCGGCTGGCACTGCGGCCGGCGCGGAAGCCTGCTCGACAGCAACGCCCTCGGTCTGATCGACCGTGGTGCTCGCTGCGTCCTCCCGATTTGGGGTGCGATAGAGGCTTTCCAGGGCGGACGCCGACACCATCTCGACCTCGACGCTGACGGCCTCGAGCTCGATGCCGCGGGCCCCCGCGGGCCCGTCGATCGGCTGCATCAGCAATGCCGTGGCGATGGCGGCATGGAGGGCGAGCGCCATCGTCAGGCCCGGCCAGGCGCGGCTGCGGCCAGGCGGGGGAAAGGCGTCCGCCGAGCCAGCCATGAGAACGTCCCGCGCGTCGGCAGCGGCGGCCTGCGGCTGCTCGGTCGACATCGGGAAGGCTGGCAAAGGCAACTCGGGCACCTGCGAGGACCGTGCTATCTGCTCTCGTGCCTGTTATAATGTTTCAAAATGCCATGCCAAGGTGAAATCCGAAACGCCGGCCATGGCTGCAGACAGGTTGGGGCGCCGCCTGAGCATTTGCCGGACGCGGCACCCGCGGATATGAGTTCACAGGCGCAGCAAGCCGACTTGACGCCGGCCGTGCCGCGACACACCTCGAAGCGCAGGGCGCGCCCTGCGCCTGCCGCTTCTGCATGGAGTCCGCCGATGGCCCAGCTGCCCGCCCTGCAGTACCTCGACAAGGCCCTTTCCACGGTGCGCGACATGGGGCTGAGAGTGCAACCTTCGGGGCAGGACCCGATCGTGGCGCTGCTCGAGCAGATCGCCGAGCTGGACAAGGACAAGATCACCGTCATCGCGCGGACGCTGGCCGAGGCGTCGACCTTCAACGAGATCGTCCGCAACGAGATCTCGGCCATGAAGATCGGCGAGCGCTACAACGACATCGTGGAGAGCTTCAACTCGATCCGCGACGACGCCAAGTCGCTGGTGGACCAGCTCGAGGATGGGCGCATCTCGACTTTCGAGCGTGTCAACAACGTGTGGATGAAGGTGGCGCGGGGCGACGTCTCACAGCGGTTCGACAAAATCCGGACAACCTACCTCGCCGTCGCCTCGGACAGCGCCGACCAGATCAAGCGCGAGCAGCGCATTCTCGCTGCCTACCAGGACTATCGCGGCGCCTACAAGCAGGCGCAGATCCTGTCGCTGGAGGTGCTCAAGAAGGCCGAGGCCAAGCTGGCCGAGGCGAAAGGCGCTCTCACCGAGGCTGCGAGCGGGGTATCGGGATTCGCGGGAACCGATCCAGCCGAGCGGGCCAAGCTCGAGTTGGCCCGCGACGAGAAGCTGCGCGCCATGCAGGACGAGGACAAGCGCTATCAGATCGCCAAGGATCTCGCAGACAACTTGACGATCGGCTACAACACGACCGAGGTCATCATGACCCGGCTGCTGCAGACGACAAACGCGAAAGAGCGCGTCTACCAGCAGGCGATCACATTCTTCTCCACCAACGAGGCGGTGCTGACGGCGCTCAAGGCGTCTTTCACCGGGCTGTTCGGGCTGCACGAATCGACCGCCACGCTGGAGGCCATGAAAAAAGGCGTGTCGGACAGTCTCGAGACCATCGGTGAGATTGGCAATCAGGTCCAGGAGGCTGCCGTCAAGGCTGGCTACGGGCCGACCGTGCGGGCCGATGCCGTGAAGAAGCTGGTCGATTCGATCGTCAACTTCCAGGAGCGCTCTCGCCAGATCGTCAAGGAGATGCGCACGATGGCAAGCCGCAACTCCGAGGAGATCAACGAGGCCGTCGAGGACGGCAAGCGGCGGCTGGCGAAGCTGGCGGTGGATGCGGCATCGCTGGACTAGGCATCGGCATCGGGAGTGTCGCGTCGTGAGTCGGGAATGGCGGGCGGCCTCGTGCCGCAGCAGAAGTGGCCGGCAGCGGTGCCGAATCCGACCTCAGCGCCTTTATCCAATCGCGCCCAACCGTGGACGTCTGTAGCCTGATGGCGGCCGATACCGACACAACATCCCGCCCG
>JBFWQN010000584.1:0-3440 GCA_050249405.1 Hyphomicrobiaceae bacterium
CATGGCCGAGCCCATGCCGCTCATGACGGTGCGGAAGTCGGCGAAATCGAGGTTGATCAGCCCGTCCTTGACGATCAGGTCGACGATGCAGGCGACGCCCGAGTAGAGCACCTGGTCGGCGAGCACGAAGGCCTCGGCGAAGGTGGTCTTCTCGTTGGCGATTCGGAACAAATTCTGGTTCGGGATGACGATCAGCGTATCGACGTATTTGCGCAGCTCGCCGATACCCGCCTCGGCCGTGCGCAGGCGGCGGGTGCCCTCGAACTGGAACGGCTTCGTCACGATGCCGACGGTCAGGATGCCCATGTCACGCGCGGTCCGCGCGATGACGGCCGCCGCCCCGGTGCCCGTGCCACCGCCCATGCCGGCGGCGATGAAAACCATGTGCGCGTTGGCGATGTGGGTGCGGATCTCGTCGATGGCCTCCTCGGCGGCCGCCTCGCCGATCTCAGGCTTGGAGCCGGCGCCGAGGCCCTCCGTGAGGTTGACGCCGAGCTGGAGACGCCGCTCGGCGCTGGAGGTGGCCAGCGCCTGCGCGTCCGTGTTGGCGGCGACGTACTCGACGCCGCCGAGGCCGGAGGCGATCATGTTGTTGATGGCGTTGCCGCCTGCGCCGCCGACACCGATCACCACGATGCGGGGCTTCAGCTCGGTGAGTTTCGGCAGCTCGAGATTGATGCCCATGCGGCGCCCGTCCTTCGATCCCCTCCGGCAGAGCTGCCGTCATCCGGCACTCCACCCCGTCAACGTGTCGTGCGCCGGTCAGAAGCTCTCCCGGATCCAGCGCTGCATGCGGTCGAGATAACCCCTTTCGCGCCGCACCGGCTCGCCGGCGCCGCTGCGTACCTGCACGTATCCCCCCTCGGCGCCCGCCGCCAGCAGACCCATCACGGTCGCGAACGACGGCGTGCACATGCTCGCCGGCATGCGGCCGATCGGCTGGGGCCGGCCGATGCGTGCGACCGTTCCGAGCCGATCGCTCCAGCGCCGATCGAGACCCAGCAGCTGGCTCGCCCCACCGGTCAGGACCATGCGCTTTGCCAGCAGCCCGGCCGATACCATGCGCTCGGCGACGAGATCGATGAGGCCATCGATGCGTGGCTTTGCAATATCGCGGACGAACGCCTTGGAGGTCTGGTGCATCGCGCCCTCGTCCTCGCCGGCGACCGGGTACGCGAAAACCTCCCCATCGTTCGAGGCAGCCTTGATCAGTGTGCCATAAAGCGTCTTGATTCGCTCGGCCTCTTGCACGGAGGTCACGAGCTCGCGGGCGATGTCGTAGGTGACGTGGTTGCCGCCGACCGGCACGCTGTCGATGTGGACGAGGCGGCCGTCGGCGAAAGCCGCGATCGAGGTGATGCCGGCGCCGAGGTCCACGACCACGGTGCCCGTGCGGCGCTCGTCGTCCGTGGTCACGGCGAGCGCGCTCGCATAGGCGGCGGCGACCATGCGCTCGACGGCGAGATGGCTGCGCTCGATGACGCCGACGAGATTGCGCAGTGGGCCGTCGTCGGCGGTGACGGCGGTGAGGCCGATCGCCAGCTCGCGCCCGGCGAGGCCGCGCGGCTCGGCAATGGGACCGGCACCGTCCAGCCGCCAGTCCGATCGCATCAGCTGGATCACGGAGCGCCCGGAGCGGTCGAGATAGGCCTCGCCAGCGGACAGGATGCGATCGATGTCGCGGTCGCGAACGACAGGTCCCTCGAGGGGGGCGCGGGCGTTGAAGCAAGCCGTGCGAACGCGGCCGCAATTGACGGAGAGGATCACGCGCTCGAGCGACACGCCCGCCATGCGCTCCGCCTGGCCGACCGCGGCGCGCACGGCGCGCTCGGCCTCGTCGGCATCGACGATCATGCCGGACTTGAGCCCGCGCGAGCGCTGATGGCCGATGCCCAGCAGGGTCGCCGAGCCATCGGCGACGGAAGCGATGGCGCAACAGACCTTTGCCGTGCCGATATCAAGTGCGCCGACGATGCCGCTGCCCGAGCCTGAGAAAATTGCCACGCGCGGTCCTCCTACAGGGGTTCCGCTGCTGCGTGTGGCGCCGCCGCAGACCGGCGCCGCTCGCCAGCCGGGGCACCGACTGGGGCGATCGCGATCATGCGGGCAACCGTCAGGTCCACGGTCTGGGCCGGCTGCTCGAGCACGCCGATCATGCGGTCGAGCCAGGCGAGACGCTCGAGCGACGGCTCGACCGGGTCGGCGGCCAGGCGGATCGTCGATGCGTTGTCGAGCTCGAGATCCCAGCGGCGTCCGCCGATGCGGCGGGCAATGAGAACCCGGGCGGCGAGCGCCGGCCGGGCGGCGAGCGCTGCGGCGAGGGGGCCGGCGGCCTCTGGCGCGCCGGCACCTGCAACCTGGAGCAGCTCGGGCGGCACGAACGAGGCAATATAGGTGAGGACGCGGCCGCTCCGGTCGAGCAGGGCCGTGCGCTCGCCGTCGAGCCAGGCGGCGACAGCTGTCCGCTCGCGGATCTCGACCTTGAGCTTGTCTGGCAGCACCCTCTCGATCGTTGCGCTCTCGACCCAAGGCAAGGCCTCGATGCGGCGGCGCGCGGCGCCGACGTCGAGGGAGAGAAGCGTTGCGCCAGAGGCGCCGAGTGCGCGGAAGATGTCGCGGTCGATCGTGTGGTGGTGACCGGCGAGCGAGATCTCGCCGATGCCGAGCCCCCAGCCGATCAGCACACGGTCGAGCTCCGCCGTGAACGTGCCGATGGAGCGCACCTCGCGGCCGAAGCCGGTGGCGCCGAGGAAAAGAGCGGCGCCCGCCAGGCCGGCTGCGACGAGCGCGTGCCGGCGGCGGAATGCCGGGCGCCGGGCGGGAGCCGGGCGGCGGAATGGCCGGGCGCGATCAGGATGAAGCGGGCGAGCGTCCGAGTCGCCACGATGGCCCGTTCCGGCGCGGCTGCCGGGAAGGGACGCCGCGAGATCGATGCTATCGTCTGCAGCGGTCAGTCGCTGCCGGCGGCTCGCGGTCTCGTGCGTTTGGCGAGGCGGGCTTGGACTTGGATTTGCGTACTGCCCGGCGTGGCGAGCAGGCGGCGTTGTCCCGGCGTGACGCTTCGGGCTGACGGGGGGGCTGTCCGGCGGGGGTGAGTCGGGCGCGTGCACCTCGTCCTCGGGGCGCAACTGCTCGGGGCGGGCGGGGATCGGCTCTGCCGCACGCCACCAGAAGCCCGTCGATCTGTCCCTCGCCTTCTTCATGTCTCGGAACCCAATCGGCCACGGCCCGCCCACGTCAGATCCGGCGCCGCCTCGCAGGGCACGAGGCGACTCACGGACTGGCGCGGTGCGGACCGGGCCAACGAGACCAGATTGACGGGGCTCGGTTAATTTTGGGTTGACGCGCGTTCGGCAGTGTTATGATCGTCAGCGATCAACAGAAGCATCGGCTACCAGCCACGCGACGAGCTGGCGGAAGCTCATGCCGGCATGCTGGCT
>JBFWQN010000585.1:0-3430 GCA_050249405.1 Hyphomicrobiaceae bacterium
CCAGCTTGCGTGGCGCATTATCGAGGTACTACGCTCCGATCTTCATCGTGCTGTGGGCACTGTGCTTAATCAGACTATGCTGGGAAATTTGGACTTGCTGTGTGCGTCTGTAGTAAGAAAGTAAAAAGCGTGATTGACGATGAACGATTGAGTGCAATCGCTTTCTTTCGCTCCTTCTTTGATTGAGGGAAGGCTGAGTCGTCATCAAGCCATCGTCGATAACTTCTTCCTGTACCCGAACGACCGCTCTATCCGCCCTAGAATGTGCGCGCCGGACGTCGTCGGCTCGTACTTGCACTCGGCGTCGGCGGCGCCGAGCTGGCGCGGGTCGACCACGGCCTTGAAGTCGGGGTCGTAGAAGGTGGCGATCGAGAAGCGCTCACGGCCCGATTTGTTGAGCACCCGGTGCGGCGTCGAGGCGTAGCGGTCGTTGGTCCACCGGCCGAGCAGATCGCCGACGTTGACGACGAGCGTGCCGGGAATGGGACGCGCCGGGATCCACGTCTTGGACTGGCGCTCCATCACCTCGAGGCCACCATTGTCGTCCTGCCAGAGCAGGGTGATGCAACCGAAATCGGTGTGCGGGGCGAGGCCGAACGTGTCCGGCGAGGCGCCTTGCGGGTGCGGCGGGTAGTAGATGATTTGTGTCCGCTGCAGGCGCTTCCGGTACTTGTCGCGGAAGAACTCCGGCGCGAGTCCGAGCGAGACGGCGACGCACGAGAGGAGGTCCGCCCCGCAGTGGCCGATCTCGTCGTAGTAGCGGCTCATGGCGGCGCGCAGACCCGGACGGTCGGCGGGCCAGTTGTTGGGGCCCCTGAGCGGCTCCCCGGCGACGACGTCGGGGTCGTCCTCCGGCAGCTCCAGCCCCATCGTGTAGAACTCCTTGTAGTCGGGCTTCGTCGCCTCGTACATCAAGGCATCGCCGAGCGCATTGAACCCGCGATGGCGCTTGTTGATCGCGACCTCGCGCTTCTTCTCGACCGGCTGACGGAAGAAGCCCTGCGCCTCGCGCACCGCCTCCGCCACCACGGCGTCTGGCAGCCCGTGATTGGCAATGTAGAGGAAGCCGACCGTCGTGAATGCGGCATGGATCTCGCGAGCGGCCCGCGCGATGCCTTGCGCGTTGCCCTCCCGCACCCCGCTCATGTCGACGATCGGCAACTCGTTCATGGTCCGCTTTCCTCGCTCCCGCTTGCGGGGCAACCGTAGTCAAGAATTCCGCTGTTGCCAAACAGGCAGCCAATCCGCTCCCCGGTTGCCCGTGCCGCTCCGCCGCCAGGCAAAGTCGGCTTGCCGTCAGGGGGTGGAGCACGCCATATCCGGCCGGTGCCCACAGCCCTCTCGCCGACGTCCGGAGCCCACGCATGAGCGGCTTGCTCGCCCTGCTCGACGATATTGCAGCCCTCGCCAAGCTCGCCGCTGCGCAGCTCGACGATGTCGCCGCCCAGGCCGCGAAAGCGGGATCGAAGGCGGCGGGCGTCGTGATCGACGACAGTGCGGTGACACCGCGCTATGTGCACGGGCTTCCGGCCGCTCGTGAATTGCCGATCGTCTGGCAGATCGCGCGAGGGTCACTGTTCAACAAGCTGGTGATTCTGCTGCCGGCAGCGCTGCTGCTCAATGCCATCGCGCCCTGGGCCATCACGCCGCTGCTGATGATCGGCGGTGCCTACCTCTGTTTCGAAGGCGCGGAGAAGGTCCTGCACGCGTTCAAGGGGCACGAGGATGGCCACGCGCAACCCACGACACTCGATGCGGCACACCTCGAGCGCGAGCGGGTGGCAGGGGCGATCAAGACGGACTTCATCCTGTCGGCGGAGATCATGGCAATTGCGCTTGCGGCCGTCTCGTCTCAGCCGTTCTGGATCTCGGCCGCTGCGCTGGCAGCGGTCGGGATCGGCATCACAGCGCTCGTCTACGGAACCGTGGCCCTTCTCGTGAAGGCGGACGACGTCGGCCTCGGGATCAGCAAGTCTGGGCGGCTACCGGCGACCCGGGCGGCCGGTCGAGCGATCGTCTCGGGCATGCCTTATGTTCTGAGCTTCATCTCGACGGTCGGCACGGCTGCCATGCTCTGGGTCGGGGGGGCGATCGTCATCCACGGACTGGAGGAGTTCGGTCTCAAGTCTCTCGGGCACGCGATCCATGACGTCGCTGCGGCGGCCGGGGCGCTCACTCCTGCCGCGCACGGGCTCGTCGAGTGGCTCGTCAAGGCGACCCTCGACGGCATTTTCGGGCTGATCCTCGGTCTGGCTCTGGTTCCGGTCGCGACCCGCCTGATCATGCCAGCCGTCGAACGGCTGACGGGTAAGGCCGCGGCCTCCCACTGAGCGGGGCCGTCCAGAGGGTTTTCCCGGCGCTTCAAGCCTGCGATAGTGCGCGCGATTCAACCGATCTGCCCGCTGCAGGAGACGCCCATGAAAACCCGCGCCGCCGTCGCTTTCGAGAAAGCGAAGCCCCTCGAGATCGTCGACGTCGAGCTCGCAGGGCCGGAGGCGGGCGAGGTGCTGGTCGAGGTCAAGGCCACGGGCATCTGCCACACCGATGAGTTCACGCTCTCAGGCGCCGATCCGGAGGGCCTGTTTCCGGCCATCCTCGGCCACGAGGGCGCCGGCATCGTCGTCGATGTCGGCCCGGGCGTCACGACGGTGAAGAAGGGGGACCATGTCATTCCCCTCTACACGCCGGAGTGCCGCAATTGCCCGTCGTGCCTCAGCCGCAAGACGAACCTGTGCACGGCCATCCGCGGTACGCAGGGGCAGGGACTGATGCCGGATGGCACCTCGCGCTTCACGCTCGATGGCAAGCCGGTCTTCCACTACATGGGCTGCTCGACCTTCTCGAACTACACGGTGCTCCCCGAGATCGCGGTGGCCAAGGTGCGCGAGGACGCCCCCTTCGACAAGATTTGCTACATCGGCTGCGGCGTGACGACCGGCGTCGGCGCCGTCATCAACACGGCGAAGGCCGGCCCCGGCTGCACCGCGATCGTGTTCGGCCTCGGCGGCATAGGCCTCAACGTCATCCAGGGCCTCCGTCTCGTCGGCGCCGACATGATCATCGGCGTCGATCTCAATCCGGCCAAGGAAGCCTGGGGACGCAAGTTCGGCATGACCCACTTCGTCAACCCGAAGGAGGCCGGCAAGGACCTGGTCGCGCATCTCGTCAACATGACGAAGCGCGGCGCCGACCAGATCGGTGGCGCCGACTACACGTTCGACTGCACGGGGAACGTCGAGGTGATGCGCACCGCGCTCGAGAGCTGCCATCGCGGCTGGGGCGAGAGCATCGTCATCGGCGTGGCGGGCGCTGGGCAGGAGATCAAGACGCGGCCGTTCCAGCTCGTCACGGGGCGCGTGTGGAAGGGTACGGCGTTCGGCGGCGCGCGCGGCCGCACCGACGTGCCGAAGATCGTCGACTGGTACATGGA
>JBFWQN010000586.1:0-3406 GCA_050249405.1 Hyphomicrobiaceae bacterium
CATGACCACGGGGGCGGCGAATTTCGTGACGGCCGCGCCGACGTTGCCGGCACCGAAGATGCCGAGTGCGGTGCCCTGCATTTCCTTGGGAAACCATTTGGCGACGTAAGCGACGCCGACGGAGAAGGAGCCGCCGGCAATGCCAACGCCGAGCGCTGCAAGCAGGAAGGTCGGGTAGTCGTAGGCGAACGTGAGCAGCCCGGTCATCACCGCCGCCGAAAGCATCGTCAGCGTATAGACGACGCGGCCGCCGTACTGATCCGCCCAGATACCGAGCATCAGGCGGATCAGCGAGCCGGTCAGGATCGGTGTGCCGACAAGCAGGCCGAACTGGGTATCCGAAAGGCCAAGATCTTTCTTAATCTGAATGCCGATGATCGCGAAGATCGTCCAGACGGCGAAACAGACCGTAAAAGCGATTGTAGAGAGCCAGAGGGCTCTCGCTTGGTCGGATTGACTTGGCGTGCCCACTGGCATGATCGCCCCCTGTGTTGAGTGAGCTCGAAAAGAGCCACAGGGATGCTCACTAGGGCCAAGAGCGGGACGGCTTGATACAGGTCAATAGGCCGCCATAGACCGCAATTTTCAAGGCTTTCCAGCGTATGAGTCATCTTCTCGGGGCACGGCCGTCAAGAAGGGGGAGATTGTTCGCCAATTAAGGACTTGACCATTATCAAGGGTTGCTTTGTATCCCTTGGCGAGATTGATGGCTGGAGGTGCACGAGCGATGCGGGCCGCAGAGATGGAGCAGATGCGCGGACTGCGCATCTTCGAAGGCGTCGAGAGCTCTCGCGTCGAGGCTATGCTCAAGAGCTCGTTTCTTCAGCGCTTTCCGGCTGGCGTCGAGCTCGTGCGTGAGGGCGACATGGCGGACTTCCTGCACGTCGTCGTCGAAGGCAAGGTCGAGGTTTTCTCCGCCTACCGCGATCGCGAGACGACGGTTTCCGTCTTGGGGGCCGGTCAGTGCTTCATCATGGCAGCCGTGGTCCTGGACCGGGTCTACCTGAAGTCCGCCCGATCGCTTACACCGGCCCGCATCTTGCTCGTTCCCGCCGACGCCGTGCGCCGCTACTTCGGCGAGGATGCAGCGTTTGCCCGTTGCCTTGCCACTGATCTGGCTGAGGCCTATCGCATGGTGGTCAAGGAATTGAAGAACCAGAAGCTGAGGTCGGGGCTCGAGCGTCTCGCGAATTGGCTACTGGCGCATAGCGCCGAGCACGGCAATGCCAACCATTTCGAGCTGCCATTCGAGAAGAAGGTCCTGGCCGCTCGTCTCGGCATGGCGCCGGAGGTCCTGTCGCGGTCGTTTTCGGCACTTGCGCCCTATAAGGTGAAAGTCAAAGGTCCCCAAATCGAAATCAGGGATGTTGAAGCGCTACGCTCCCTCGCCAGGCCCACACCGACGATCGACGATCCCGTAGCTTGATTGGTGTTTCAGCACGAGCGCTTCTGATGCTGCGCACGGCTTCTCCCCCGGCGCGCATGAGCAACGAAAGTCGGTGTCGGGACCTATGGAAGCCTAAGACCGCTCGCCGAGCCGAAGGAGCACGGCGAAGCATCATTCGGACCGCGGCAGCCAATGCTGCTCGGACGATGATCGGCCGCTGGCTGCGCGACGATGGCTTCATCTTGTCGATGAGCGGGCGCGGTGAGCACGGCCTTCGCCACGCGCCCCGCGGCCGCCAGGGCGACATCCGACGTTTTGTCTCTTGCGTGCCGCCAGGGATCGGGCTCGACTTGCGCGACGAGCTCCCGCTCATGCCATACGGAGATTGTCGTTTGAGCCTCACGCATATCGACTACGCCGTTCGCGACCGGGTCGCCGAGATCACGATGTGCCGCGCGCCCGTCAACGCCATCGACCACGCGCTGATCGAGGGCCTGCTCGCGGCGTACGCGCAGGCAAAGGCCGATCCGGGCGTGCGGGCGGTGATCCTGACCAGCGCCTTCCCGAAGGCCTTCTCGGCCGGCATGGACCTCGCCATGATCAAGACGGGTCGCGGCATCGACCTCCGGCGCTTTCTCGAGAAGCTCTACCTCGGCATGCACGATGCGCAGTACCGGCTGGGCAAGCCGACCATCGCCGCGCTCACCGGGCCGGCGCGGGCCGCGGGTGTCACGATGGCCGTCTCGTGCGACATGATCGTCGCCGCCGACACGGCCTCGCTCGGCTATCCGGAGATCGATGTCGGGCTCATCCCGGCGATGCATTTCGTGCACCTGCCGCGCCAGATCGGCCGCCACAAGGCCTTCGAGCTCTGCTTCACGGGGAAGCCGATCTCGGCCGTCGAGGCCGAGCGGCGAGGGCTGATCAACTATGCCGTGCCGCCGGATCAGGTCATGGCGAAGGCGCGCGAGCTGGCGGCCGACCTCGCGTCGAAGTCACCGGCGGTCATGCAACTCGCGCGCGATAGCTTCATGCGCGCCAATGACTACGAGTACCGTCGCTCGATCGAGAATACGGTCGAGACCATCTGCAACATCATCGAGCTGGACGATGCCAAGGAAGGCCTCGCGGCCTTCAACGAGAAGCGCAAGCCGAGGTGGTAGCGTCGCCGTGCGGCTCATCCGGTCACGGTCCGCGCGTACATTGAATGCAAATATGCCACGGCGCGCCAGCAAGCGACACGCGGGCGCCGTTCACGGCGCAGCCCCACCTTGTCCCGGACGAGCAGCACCGTCTAGTTACGGAGCGTGGGTCCCCGCGCCGGAACCGCCACTTGCGAGGCGAGAGATAGACATGAATAGCGCTGCTTTGGCATTGATCGTCGGACTGGCCACATCTGCCCTTTCCGCGCTGGCCGTGTCGGGCGCCCAGGCGCAGGACGCCTGGAGCGGTGGCGCTCCCGTGTTCCAGAGCGATGTCCAGAAGCGCGCCCAGCAGCTCGAGGCCGAGCGTGCGGAGCGGCGGAAATCCTACGGGCCGGTCTCCTATCCCGCCTTCATGCAGGGCGGCGAGAAGCCCAATATCGAGCCCGAGAAGCCGCCCGTGGTCTATCTGGAGCGAAGCGAGGAGCCGGGCTCGATCATCGTCGATACGCAGGGCCGGCAGCTCTACTACGTCCTCCCGGGCAAGAAGGCCTACGCCTATCCGATCTCTGTCGGCCGCGACGGTTTCACCTGGACGGGGACCGAGCGCATCAGCCGCATCGCCTCCTGGCCGTCGTGGACTCCGCCGCCCGAGATGCGCCAGCGCCAGAAGGGCTTGCCCGTGACCGTGACCGGTGGCTTGGTCAATCCGCTGGGAGCCCGAGCCCTATATCTCGGCAGCTCGATCTACCGCATTCATGGCACCAACAACGAGCGCTCCATCGGCCGAGCGAACTCCTCCGGCTGCTTCCGACTGACCAACGCACACGTCATCCACCTGTCGACGCTGGCGAAGGTCGGCACCAAGGTCACGGTG
>JBFWQN010000587.1:0-3421 GCA_050249405.1 Hyphomicrobiaceae bacterium
CTTCCGATCTCACGCAGGGTGTTCGCATCTTCCGCACGGATGCCGACGAGAAGGTGGTCTCGGTCGAGCGCATCCCGGACGACGGCACCAATGGCAATGGCGAGAACGGCATGGGAGAGCACGGTAACGGCGACGGCGAGCCGCCGCCGGACGCGGGCGATCCGTCCGTCTAGTCCGGGGTTCCGCCGCTGCCGGCTGCGCCGTGTCGCGAGCGACAGCGCCCCCGCGCTGCCGGCAGGCGTGGCCACTGGCAGCGCGATCCGTTGTCGTCTGGTCGTCGGTGCTGACCTTTCGTCGTAGCGGCACCACGTCCCGAGGCCGCTGGCGACGACGGGCGCCAGGGGCCTCCGGTCAGACTCCGAGCCGGGTCCTGGCCTCCGCGAGCAGCGTGTCGGTGTCCTCGACGCCATAGTCAGCGCGCGCTGCATCTGGTGTGACATAGCCGCCGACGAGGTCGGTGCCTATGGCAGCGGGATCGCGCTCGGTCACGGAGCCATAGCCGCCCGAGCCGGGCGTCACCATGTCGACCACCGAGCCGGCCGGGGCCTGGAAGGCCCCCTTGCTCGGCAGATGGCGCGTGCGCCCGTCGGGCGTCGTGAGCGTCACCACGGCGGCGGCTCCGGCTTTGCCGCCCATCAGCCCGAACGGCGCCGAGCGCATGCGCTCCATGCACAGAGTGCCCACGGCGTCCGCATCCTCGAGCAGGCGCCATGTCCGCCGTGCTCCGCAGCCGCCGCGGAATTTCCCCGCGCCACCGGAATCCGGGTTGATCTCGTAACGATCCACGCGGAACGGGAAGGCCATCTCGAGCACCTCGACAGGCGTGTTCATGGTGTTCGATATGGTCGAGGCGATGACGTTGATGCCGTCCTTCGTCGGCCGCGCACCGAACCCGCCTTTGATGGTCTCGTACGAGACGTAGCGCCGGCCGCTTCGTGGATCGACGCCGCCGAGCGTCAGCACCGCCGACGTCCCCTGGCTGCAGGCCATCACCTGCTTCGGCCAGAGCTGCACCAGCGCGCCCATGATCATGTCGGCGACGCGGTGTGACATCTCGTGGTTCGAGTACACGACCGGCGCCGGGAACTCGGCGTTCACCACCGAGCCCTTCGGCGCCACCACGTCGATGGTGCGCCAGCAGCCGGAGTTGGGCGGAATGAGGCTCGTCGGATCGACCACCATCTTCAGCCCGCAGTAGACGCCCGAGCAGGTGACCGACAGCACCGCGTTCATCGGGCCCGCGACGCGCGGATCGCTGCCGGCGAAATCCACCAGCAGCCGGTCGCCCGTCTTCTTGACGTGCATGCGCACCCAGAACGTGGCGTCGTTGCCGTCGGCGTCGTCGGCGATGCCGTCGCCGTCGCAGAAATCCTCGAAATAGCCCTCGCCATCCGGGAGATCGGCGAGCGTCCCCCGCATCAGCCGCTCCGAGTAGCTCATCACCTCGCTCATGTAGGCGACGAGCCGCTCGGTGCCGTAGCGCTGGGCCAGCGCCTTCAACCGCTCGGTGGCACGCAGCGTCGCGGCGAGCTGTGCGCCGAGGTCGCCCTGCCGCTCGTCGGGCGTCCGCACGTTCCAGAGGATGACCTTCTCGAGCTCCGTATTGAGCACCCCCTTCGCGATCAACCGCAGGGGCGGCAACCGCAGGCCCTCGCCGAAGATCTCGGTGACCGCGCCGTAGCTGCCGGGCGTCGCCGAGCCGATGTCCGGCCAGTGCGCCCTGAGGCACGCGTAGCCGAGGAGGCGCCCGTCGTTGAAGGCGGGGCGGACCACGTTGACGTCGGGCAGGTGGCTGCCGCCGAAATAGGGGTCGTTGTGGATGAAGACGTCGCCCTCGTGCACGTCGCTGCCGAACGCCTTGACCACGGCGCGCACCGCGTCGGGCATGGAGCCGAGATGGATCGGCAGATCCGGCCCCTGGGCGACCATGTCGCCTTTCGCATCGAACACGCCGCACGAGAAGTCGCCCGCCGACTTCAGGATTGGCGAGTAGGCCGTCTTGCACAGGACGATGCGCATCTCCTCGGCGATCTTGAAGAGCGAGTTCTTCACGATCTCGAAGGCTGCCGGATCGGGCTTGGTCACCTGGTCGTTCATGCGCGCGTCCCCTATGCAACCTTCGTGAGCGTTACGAATCCGTCCCCGTCCATCGCAGCCCGCCAGCCGGGTGGCACCAGGATGGTGGATTCGAGCGACTCGATCACCGCCGGCCCCGCCGCCGCGAATCCCGACGGCATGCGCGCGCGGTCGTAGACCTGACCCTCGTGCGACGACTTGCGGAACCACATCTGTCGCCGGCCCTTCCGGGCGTCGCTCGCAGCCGCGGCCGTCTCCTGGCGGATGCGCAGCGGCGGAATCGTGCCGACCGCCGCCACGCGCACATTGACGATCTGCACGGGCTCGGTGCGGTTGTCGTGGCCGTAGGTCTGGCGGTGCCGCTCGTGAAAGCCGCTCGCGATGGCCGCCACGGCGCCCCCGTCGATGCGCCCGTCGGGCACGGTCACAGAAAGCTCGTACGATTGCCGGGCGTAGCGGGCATCGACCGAGCGCAGCAGCCGTCGCCGCTCGGCCGGCACGCGCGCCCGGTCGAGCATGGCGAGCCCCTCGGCCTCGAGCGCGGCGAAGGCCTGCTCGAGCCCGGCCGGGTCCGCCGCCGCAGTCGTTGCATAGAACGTGCGCACGTAGTCGCGCTTGAGGTCTGTGCCCACCAGCCCGAGCGCCGAGAAGGCCCCCGGGATCGGCGGGCAGACCACCTCGGCGATGCCCAGCTCCTCGGCGAGTGCCACCGCGTGCATGGGCCCCGCGCCGCCGAACGCCGCGAGCGAGAAATCGCGCGGATCGTGGCCGCGCTCGACGGAGACGATCTTCAGCGCCTCGGCCATGGCGTGGTTGACGATGTCGATCACCGCCGCCGCCGCCGTGCGCACGTCCGTGCCGAGCGGACCGGCGAGCTTCTCCGCGACAGCGCGCTCCGCCGCGGCGAAGTCGATCTGCATGTCGCCGGCCAGCAGCGAGCCGCGGTCGAGATAGCCGAGCAGCAGGTTGCAGTCGGTGACGGTGGGCTCGATGCCGCCACGCCCATAGCAGACGGGCCCCGGCTCGGCACCGGCGCTCTTGGGACCGACGCGCAGCGCACCTGCACGGTCGACCCAGGCGATCGAGCCGCCGCCTGCCGACACCTCGGCGAGGTCGATCACCGGCACGCGGATCGGATGGCCGGTGCCGTTCATGAAGCGGTTGGCGCTCGCCCCGCCGCCGACCTCGTACTCGGGCGTCGTCTCGTACTCGCCGCCCCGGATGAGGCTCGCCTTGGCGGTGGTGCCGCCCATGTCGAACGACAGGAGGTCGAGCCGTCCGGTCTGGCGCGCGACGAGTGCCGCGCCGACGACACCGGCCGCCGGGCCGGATTCCACGGCGATGG